>CAZANT010000123.1:0-5468 GCA_964486575.1 uncultured Burkholderiaceae bacterium
CAAATGGCGTGCGATGTTTTCGATCTCCACAATCGCGTCGTCCACCAGCACGCCCACCACCAGCGCGAGCGACAGCAGTGTCACCGTGTTCAGCGTGTAGCCAAAGTACTTGAGGCCGAGAAAGGTCGGGATGACCGAAAGCGGCAACGCAGCCGCCGCCACCAAGGTGGCGCGCCAGTCGCGCAGAAACCACCACACCACCAGCACTGCAAGGATGGCGCCTTCGTACAACAGCTCCATCGAGCCGTCGAAGTTTTCTTCCACCGGGAAGGCGTTGTCGATCGACTGCTTGATCGTGATGTTGGGGTTGGCCGCTTGCAGCCCGGCCACGGCGGCGCGCACGTCGCGCGCCACGTCCACCTCACTCGCGCCCTTGGTCCGAAACACCTCAAAACCCACCACCGGTTGACCATCTTGAAGCGCCACGGCGCGCGGCTCGGCCACCGTGTCACTGACGGTGGCGACCTGGTCCAGGCGAATGTGACGGCCATCGGCCAGCGGGATGTCCAGCAAGGCAAGTTCGGGCACGGTTTTGACGGTGGCGATGGTGCGTACCGCTTGTTCGGCGCCGCTCACATCCCCACGGCCGCCGGGTGCCTCCTGCTGCACCAACCGCAGCTGGCGCGATACGTCGACTGCCGCCACGTTGAGCGCGGCCATCTTCGCGGCGTCCAGCTCAATGCGTACCTCGCGGCTGACGCCGCCCATGCGCTTGACCGCTCCGACGCCCGGCACGCTCAGCAGTCGCTTGGCGACGGTGTTGTCCACAAACCAGCTGAGCTGCTGGTCGTCCAGCTTGCGCGCGTTGCCCTCCAGAACCGACGCGGCGGTGAAGGTCAGTACCACCCGACCGGCGGTGGACGCCTTGGTCACCGACGGGTCACGCAGCTCGGCGGGCAGGTCGGCGCGCACCCGGGCAACCGCGTCGCGCACGTCGTTCACCGCGTCGGAAATGTTCTTTTCCAAGATGAACTCGACGGTGACCACCACCTCGCCATCGAGCACCTTGGTGTAGAGGTTCTTCACGCCCTGCAGCGTCGCCACCGAGTCTTCGATCTTGCGGGCAACTTCGGTTTCCAGCTGTGCGGGAGCGGCGCCGGGCAGCGAGGCATTTACCGTGACGATGGGCAGTTCAATGTCTGGGAAGTCCTGCACCGGGCTGGCTTTGAAGGCCAGCAGACCCGACAGCGTCAGCAGCGCAAACAGCATGATCGCCGGAATCGGGTTCTTGATGGAGAGCGAGGAGAAGTTCACAACCGCTCCTTATTTGCTAGCAGCACCGGCATTTTTTACCTGGGCTTCGGGCGGATTTGACTCTGACACTGGCACATTCTTCACCAAATCACCGTCGTTGAGGAAGCCCGCGCCACCCACCACCAACACAGTCTCGGGCGTGAGGCCGTCCAGCACCTCGACCCGGTCGCCCAAACGGCGGCCAGCCTGCACTTTGAGTTGGCTCACACGGCTGTCGGTGTTGAGCCGGAACACGTAGCTGAAGCCGTCGCGCACCACCACGGCTTGCTGCGGCACAGTGAGCGCGCCAGACTTGCCGAGGGTGAATTCGCCCTTGGCAAACATCCCTGCCTTCACGGTGGTGTCTGAAGGCAAATCGACGTAAACCAAAGCCGCCCGCGTTTGCACATCCACCGTGGGCGCGAGCGTGCGCACCTTGCCGGTGACTTGCGCGCCGTTGGCAGCGGTCAACGTCACCGCCGTGCCCACGGGCAGGCGGCCAAGTTCGCTGGACGTGACTTCGGCACGCCATTCCAGGCGGCCCTGACGGATCAGGCGGAACAGCTCGGTGCCACTGGGCACGACCGCTCCGACCGTGGCATTGCGAGCCGAAATGACGCCGCTGTCGGGGGACAGCACCTGCGTGTGTTTCAGCCGCAGCTGCTGCACCGCCAGTGTGGCCCGGATTGCGTCGACCCGCGCCTTGGCGGTCTGGGCTGCGGTTTCATACTGGTTGATCTGCTGTGTGCTCAAGGCGCCAGTGCCCTCCAGGCTGCGGGCACGTTCGGCGTTGGCGGCGGCGTCCAGCGCATTGGCCTCGGCTTCAGCCAAGTTGGCCTTGGCTTGCGCCACGTCGGCCAGGACCGACTCGGCGGCAAAGGTGGCCAGCACCTGGCCGGCGCGCACGGTGTCGCCGACATTCACACGCACCTCACTCAGCCGCAGGCCGTTGGACTCGCTGCCCACCACCGCCTCCTGCCAGGCGGTGATGTTGCCGTTGGCGCTGAGGGTGATGGGCAGCTGGGTGGTTTGCGGCTGGGTGGTGGTCACTGTCAGCGCCGGTTTGGGTGCGCTGGCTGCTGGGTTGGCCACCTTGGACGGTGTGCGCGTCACGGCCCAAACAACGCCACCGAGGGCAAGCACAGCCACCAGAACCCACGCGGTTTGTTTGATCGAACGTTTTTTCATCGGTGTGTCTCAGGGTTCGGGTGAGGGATCAGCGTGGCGCTGCGGTGAGCGGTGGCGGGGCCTGCCACCCTCCGCCCGCCGCACGGTACAACGCCACCCAGGCGCTGGCGCGCTCACGCTGCAAGTTGAGGCGGGTGGTGTCGGCCGAAAGCGCAGTGCGGCGCGCCTCCTCCAACTCCACCAAACTGGCCAACCCGGCGCGGTAGCGGGCCTCGGTGGCAGCGAAGGCGGCCCGGTAGCCGTCGCTGGCGGTGGTGGCGTCGGCGCTGCGCGCGTGTGTGCTCTCCAGGTTCACAAGAGCCTCTTCTACCTCACGCACCGCCTGGCGCACCTTGCCCTGGTACTGCAGCACCGCGTCGTCGTAGCGCGCCTGCGCTGAAGCCACATTGGCCACAGCACGGCCACCATCTAATATGGGCAACGACAGTGATATCGGCCCAATCGACCAAGTATCGGCATTCACACTCACGCCAGCCACTCGGTAGCCCACCACGCCAATGCTGCCGTTCAGGCTCAGGCGCGGCAGGCGCTGCGATTGGGCAAAACCCAGGTCGCCACCGGCAGCCACAACCTCGCGTTCGGCATTGAACACATCGGGCCGCTGGCTGAGCGTTTGCAAGGGTACAGACGCTATGAATACAGGAGCAATTTCTTCTGATTCAACTTGGGCTCGGGCCAATTTTTGCTGCAAATCTGGCTCGGTAAGGCCAGTGAGGGCCACCAGGGCCTTCAGATCCAGTGCACATTGACCGCGCTGCTGCGTAGCGCGGCTGCGGGCGTCGGCGGCGCTCGCGCGCGCCAACGCCGCATTGGCGGGGGCAGTCAAGCCCGCGGCTGTGCTGAGGCCGGTCAGTCGCGCGGTTTCGGCGCGTGACGCGGCGTCGGCCTCGCTCACGGCCAGCAGACGCTGGCAGCTGCGTAAACCGAGGTACTGGTTGGCGACCTCGGCCGCCACAGACACACGTGCATCGTGCCACTGCGCCTCAGCACCTTCCAAACGCGCCTGCGCCGCATCTAGGTTCGCGCGGTTACCACCGAAGAGGTCTATCTCCCACGAGGCCTGCAGGCCGGCCTGCAGCGTGGTGGCCGGTGGGCTGTTCGTGCTGAAGCCCGTGCCCCCCGCGCCACTGCCTGTACCACTGCCTACCCCAGTTCCCGTTGCCCCTCCGAAGCCACTGCCAGACTGCACCGGTGCGCGGCTGGCGCTTGCACTGGCATCCAGCGACGGACCGAGGCTGGCACCCGCGACCACCTGCGTGGCCCGCGCCTGCGCAATGCGCGACCGCGCGGCCGACACGCCGGGGCTGACGCGCTGGGCCGCGTCGATCAATTCGACCAACAGTGGGTCGCCCTGCTGCTGCCACCAGTGCGACAAGTCGGTCAGTGTGCCGTTGTGGGGCAAAGGGGCCTGCCACTGCATCGGCGGCTGGGGTTCCACGGTGGCGGGTGGCGAGGTGGTTGCGCAGGCGGCCAGCAGCAACAACAGGCCCAGGGTGGGCCATTGCAATAGAAACGTCATAAGGTATTCCTGTGGCGAGCCGCCAAGTTGGTGCGGCGCGCCTGCTCAGCGCCCACCATCGCTTGGGCATACCCGGTAAGCCGTTCGACATAGGTGTCGATGGCCCGTGGGTTGGCAATCAGACCGGGGCGAATCGCCTGCATCACATCGCGGTTGATGAACAGCTGCAGCGCCAAGCCCACGATAGAAAACGCCAGCCGGTGGACATCGTCATCGGCGCGCTTCAGGCCGAGGTGGCGGCACAGTACGGCAATCAGCGCGGCGTGGGCAGGCTTGATGCCGCTGTCGATTTGCTCCGCCCAGACGCCGGTGGGCTCAATCATTTCGCGGAAATGCAGGCGCACACACTGCTGCGCCAGCTCGTCTTGCTTGAGTGGCGCGACAAAACTCTCCAGCAGTCCGCGCAGCGACGCCTCCAGCGTGAAATGAGGCTGGTCGAACAGCGGGATCGCGTCGCTCGGGCTGCCGCCCACACCATTGATGGGCTCAAAAAACGCCGCGCGGTACAAGCCCGCCTTGTCGCCAAAGTAGTAACTGATGGCAGCGATGTTGACGCCCGCCGCCTGCGCAATCTCGCGGGTGGAGGTCTTGGCAAAACCCTTGTCAGCAAACAGCGCTAGCGCTGCGTGCAGCAGCCGCTGACGAGATTCGGCGCCGTCGCTGCGCTGCGGCAGACTGACAGACGTTTTCACTGACATTTCGGGCGGCGCGCTAGGTTTGGGCAGCATTTCCCAATTAGACCATATAAATCAATCGTTTGATTTATATATGACGGGTAGGACATGCCGCTTCACACAGGTGTCAACATTCAGCTTGTCAGACTTCGGTCTTGAACAAGCCACGGACGTTCAATGCACCCAGCGTGAGTTGCAGCGCGACCAGTGCATAGGCCCCGTCGTGAATTCCCCAGGCAATCCACAACAGGTTGCTGACCGAAAAGATCCAGAAGCCGGTGTGTCGCCGATGCGGGCTCCTCGCGCCAATCAGCCATGCGGCGATCACCGACACCAACATGGCCGGCCACTGCACCAGGCTCATCCAGTCCATCAGTTTATGCCGGTGGTTCCAGTCATCGGGCCATGTTGGGCGGCACTGGCCGCGCTACGCCTTGAGTTTTTTGTAGGCACGGTCCGTCGGCGGGCCGGTACCGGTGTCCTGCTGCCTGGAGATCGCATCCTTGTAGGCCTGCAGGCCCTGCGCCGATACCGGTCCCCCCTGACTGTCAGCCGATTCGTCGCGCTCGTGTGGCAGGCGTGGCACGCGCTTCTGGTTTTGCGCCAGCAACACTTCGCGCAACGGCGCCATCGGTTTTTGGCGTCTCTTGGACTTGGGGGGTGGCTTCATGGTGTGTACCTTGGTCAGATGGTGCGCTTTGTCAGTGCAAAGCGTTCAACTTGGCGGACAGCCCCGCCTGGCTTTGCAGTTCGCGGTACCAGATGGCATAGCCCGCGTCGCTCGGGTGCAATCCATCGGCTGCGTGCAATTGCTGCGGCTGTTGGGCAAACGGATCGGTTTCCTTCGGTTGGTA
>CAZANT010000123.1:5478-7456 GCA_964486575.1 uncultured Burkholderiaceae bacterium
ACATACTGACGTAAGTAGCGCCCGTGGCCTGTGTCGTATCCGTCACGAGTCGCCTCAGGGTTTGTGACCGCGCTGTCATGAGCGAGCTCAACGGCGGAAAGAAGAATGGTGCGTTACCGACATTCCCCGACGGAACGAAAACGACAATGGGTGCGCGCTCGCTGGCCAGCGCACCGGCACGCTGGATCTGGGCAGACAACACCTGTTCCTTGGTCAGCCGAATCACATCGTTGCCACCGGCAAAAATGATCACCATGTCAAAACGCTCATGGCTGGCGGCAAACTGCCGTGGCAAGTCGCCAAACTTCGCACCGTTGACCCCTCGGTTGACGATGGTCAGTTCAGGGTGGTCACGCGAGATCAAGCCCGCCACGCTGCGCGCTGGGTCGCTTGCGCCTGTTCCGACAGCCGTGCTGTCGCCGACAATCAACAGTCGACCGCGGCCCCCAGCGTGACTGGTTTGGAATGGCTGACTCAGCTTTGCCAAGTTCACTGATTCCTTGAGTCGCCAAACGGTACAACCACCCAGTGGAACCAACAAGAGTGGTGGAATCAGCAATGTCAACCACCAGCGTTTGGGTGTTCGCTTTGTCGTCATGGGTGTTGTCCTGGAGGTATGGCTTCAGTTCACATGCCGTGGACGCTGCGAAAATGCGCAGCATGCCATGCGATGCTAGGCGAGACCCGGTGCAGCGCGCGTAGGACGGTACGCTGACCTTGTCCCTGCGCAACGTCATCGCGCGCAGAGCGAGCAGGCCGACAGGTCGAAGCCTGAGTTCTCGGTCCATTGCTCCCGCATTACCCGATCAGGACAGAGGGGTAAATATCGCGCTGTCACGTTTTCGCATGCCAACCCGACCAACGGGGTAGGCAGCAACATGTTGCCAACACCCGACGCTGTGTTCTGAGCGTCCACACTGTCTCTTGAAAGGACACACACCATGAAAACCACACAACAAATCGCCATTGCCCTGACTTTGTCGGCAGCCAGCCTGGGGGCTTTTGCCGGCTCCGGCAATGACGCTGAAGTCAGCCGCGCCAACACACGCGCCGTGGCCACCGCACCGGCGGCAGTCAAGCAAGCCCAGGCGGCACCCGCCCCGCAGATGGCCCAGCTTCAGCCCGGTCAGGTGGGATACGCCCACGGCGCGATTTAAGGGGTCACCGCTCACCGGGCCTTCCCCGCGCGGCTGTAAGAACCTGTGGGCCTGCCACGTCTAAATGGCATGGTTCACCAGAGTCTTGAAGCGGAATTGCCCCGGCTGCGCAGCCTCCTGATACGGCAGGCTCGCTTGGTATTGAGCAACGCAGCGCTGGCTGAGGATTTGGTGCAAGACACCTTGCTCGCGGTGGTGCAACATAACGAGGCACGCCGCGGCGACGCCAAGCTCAGTACCTGGGCCACCGCCATCCTCAAAAACAAGGTGGCCGACTGGTACCGTTCGGCACATCACCAGCGCACCGTGCAGTTGCCCGACGACAGCGACACACTGGCCGACATGGTCGATGGCCAGTTCAGCCCATCAGGCCACTACACCGAACCCGTAGCGGCCTGGGAACAACCCGACACCCAAATCGCGCAGAAACAGATGATGAAGACCCTTGAAGCCTGCATGGCTTGCTTGCCCGCGCAAACCGGCCGCGTCTTCATGATGCGCGAATGGCTGGGATTTGATACGGCAGAGATCTGTACTCGCCTGCGTGTCAGCCCTGAGAACTGCCGCACTTTGCTGCACCGCGCACGTACCGCCTTGCGCGTTTGCATGCAGGCCCACAACCCGAGCATGCAGGCCACGGCATGAGTTGGCTCTACTCCTGCAAAAAAGCATCGGAGCTGCTGTCCATGGCGCAAGACGAACCACTGGACACGTTCTCACGCTGGCGGTTGCACGCTCACCTGTCGGTTTGCGCAAATTGCCGTGAAGTGGCGGCCCAGTTGCACACCCTGCGCAGCCTCACCCAACAATGGATGGAGCCT
>CAZANT010000124.1:0-7359 GCA_964486575.1 uncultured Burkholderiaceae bacterium
GCACGCTGGAAGACGCGATCGAGAACATCGACATCGGCGGCCCGGCGATGGTGCGAAGCGCCGCCAAGAACTGGAAAGACGTGGGCGTGTTGACCGACGCTTCTCAGTACGCCGGCGTGCTCGACGAGCTGAAAACCGCGGGCAAGCTCAGCGACAAAACCCGTTTTGGTTTGTCGGTCGCGGCCTTCAACCGCATCAGCAACTACGACGGCGCCATCAGCGACTACCTGTCCCGCATTCAGGACGACGGGTCGCAAAGCCTGTTCGGCGGGCAGGCCAACGGCCGCTTCGTGAAACTGCAAGACCTGCGCTATGGCGAGAACCCGCACCAACAAGCGGCCTTCTACCGCGACCTGTACCCGGCTCCCGGCTCGCTGGTCACCGCCACCCAATTGCAGGGCAAAGAACTGAGCTACAACAACATTGCCGACGCCGATGCGGCTTGGGAATGTGTGAAAAGCTTTGATGCACCTGCCTGCGTGATCGTCAAACACGCCAACCCCTGCGGTGTGGCAGTTGGCGCCGACCCGCTGGAGGCCTACAGCAAGGCCTTCCAGACCGACCCGACATCGGCCTTCGGCGGCATCATCGCGCTGAACCGCACTTTGGACGCTGCCGCCGCCCAGGCCATCAGCAAGCAGTTCGTCGAGGTGCTGATGGCGCCCGGCTTCACGCCCGAGGCGTTGGAGGTGTTCAAGACCAAGGTGAATGTACGCATCCTGCAGATTGCCCTTCCCCCCGGCGGCCAGACCGACTGGGACAACGGGCGCAACCTGATGGACATCAAACGGGTGGGTTCTGGCTTGCTGATGCAGACCGCCGATAACCGCGAACTCACCCTGGCCGACTTGAAGGTCGTGACCACCAAACTGCCCACACCGGCCGAACTGCAGGACCTGCTGTTCGCCTGGAAGGTGGCCAAGTACGTCAAGAGCAACGCCATCGTGTTCTGCAAAAACGGCATGACCATGGGCGTGGGCGCGGGCCAGATGAGCCGGCTAGACTCCGCGCGCATCGCCGGCATCAAGGCCGGCCACGCCAAGCTTTCGCTGGCCGGTACGGTCGTCGCCAGCGACGCCTTCTTTCCCTTCCGCGACGGTCTCGATGTGGTGGTTGACGCCGGCGCGACCTGCGTCGCCCAGCCCGGTGGCTCCATGCGGGACCAGGAAGTGATAGCCGCCGCCAACGAACGCGGCGTGGCCATGGTCTTCACTGGCGTGCGCCACTTCCGCCACTGATCGGTTGCCTTGAACACCGTCCTCGCGCCACGCCACCTGCTGCTCGGTCTGGCGGTGGTGGCGGTGTGGGGTACCAACTTCGTTGTCATCAAGCTCGGGCTGCAACAGCTGCCGCCACTGCTGTTTGCCGCGCTGCGCTTTGCGTTGGCAGCGGTACCGGCCATTTTTCTGTTGCGGCGACCCAAGGTGGCGTGGCGCAACATTGCAGCCTATGGCGTACTGATTGGCGCAGGCCAATTTGGCCTGCTGTTCATGGCGATGCGCGCCGACATCACGCCGGGCTTGGCCTCACTCGTGATCCAGATGCAGGTCTTTTTCACCGTGGGTCTGGCCATGCTGCTCACCGGCGACCGACCCCAGCGGTTCCAATGGGTGGCGACCGCGATCGCGGCCAGCGGCATCGCGGTGATTGCGCTCAACAGCGACGGCAGCGCCACTCCCCTTGGCCTGCTGATGATCAGCTTCGCCGCGCTCAGCTGGGCGGCTGGCAACATCGTCGGACGCGCCGCGGGTCAGGTGGATATGCTGGCCTATGTGGCCTGGTCCAGCCTGTTTGCAGTGCCGCCGCTGGCCGCGCTCTCGTTCATGCTGGAGGGCTGGCCGCGAATCAGCGAAGGGCTGACCTCCGCCGGGTGGTCCACCTGGGCAGTGGTGGCCTGGCAGTCCTGGGGCAACACCATTTTTGGCTACGGCGCCTGGGCCTGGCTGCTCAGCCGCTACGCGGCCGCGTCGGTCACACCACTGGCATTGCTGGTACCGGTGTTTGGCATGGGCGCCTCGGCTTGGTGGCTGGGCGAAGCACTGCCGAGCTGGAAACTCGGCGCGGCCAGTCTGGTGCTGGCTGGGCTGCTCATCAATGTACTCTGGCCCCGCTGGCGGGTGCAGCGCACCTGACCGACCGGTGTCAGCCGGCGGCGAACACCGTGCGGGCCGCTTCCACTGTGGCGGCAATGTCCGCCTCGGTGTGTGCCGCACTGACAAAACCGGCTTCGTACAGCGCCGGCGCAAAGTACACACCCTGCGCCAACATGCCGTGGAAAAAGCGGTTGAAACGCGGGCCGTCTGTGGTCATCACGGTGGCGTAATTTTGCGGCAATGGGTCGAGCAGAAAGAAGCCGAACATGCCGCCTTCACTGTCGCCGGTGAGCGTGACACCGGCATTGCGCGCAGCGCCAATCAACCCCGAAACCAGCGACCGCGTACGAGCAGCCAACGCCTCGTAAAACCCCGGCTTGGACACTTCGCGCAAAGTGGCCAGGCCGCAAGCGGTGGCGACCGGGTTGCCGCTCAAGGTCCCAGCCTGGTAGACCGCGCCCAATGGCGCGAGCTGCTGCATCACGGCCCGTTTGGCACCAAACGCGGCCAGCGGCATGCCGCCGCCAATCACCTTGCCCATCACCGTCATGTCGGGCTCGAAACCGGGGATGAGCTTGGCGTACACGCTTTGTGCGCCGCCCAGGGCCACACGGAAACCCGTCATCACTTCATCGAACGCCAGCAGCGTACCGTGCTGGGTGCAGAGTTCGCGGCAACGGGTCATGAAGGGCACGGAAGCGCGCACAAAATTCATGTTGCCGGCGATCGGCTCGATCATCAAACAGGCAAGCTCGTGGCCGTGCAGCGCGAAAGCCTCTTCGAGTTGCGCGACGTTGTTGTACTCCAGCACCAGGGTGTGCTGCACCACCTCGGGCGGCACACCGGCGCTGGTGGGGTTGCCGAAGGTGGCCAGACCAGAACCGGCTTTGACCAGCAACGCGTCGGCATGACCGTGGTAGCACCCTTCGAATTTGATGAGCTTGCTGCGGCCGGTGGCTCCGCGCGCAAGACGAATGGCGCTCATGGCCGCTTCGGTGCCCGAACTGACCAGCCGCACCATCTCGATGGAAGGGACCAACCGCACGATTTCTTCGGCCAATTCGACCTCGCGTTCGGTGGGTGCACCGTAGGAAAAACCTTCGAGCGCCGCCCTCTGCACCGCCTCGACCACCGCAGGATGCCCATGGCCCAGGATCATCGGCCCCCAGGAACCGATGTAGTCGATGTAGCGCTGGCCGTTGGCGTCCCAGAAGTAGGCGCCCTGGGCGCGTTGCACAAAGCGCGGTGTGCCGCCCACGGCCTTGAAGGCCCGCACCGGCGAGTTCACGCCGCCAGGAATCAGCGCTTTGGCGCGCTCGAACAGTTGCAGGTTGCGGTCAGTGTTTGAGGTCATTGCGGGGAAAGTTCAAAAGTTGCAGTTCGTCGGCGGCGCCCTCTGCGGGCGGCTCGTCCTCGTCGCCGGACTGGGCCCAAAACATCCGGTCGGGGAGGATGTTGCCCATGCCAGGGCGAAAGCCGGCATCGAGACAGCGGTCGAGGTAAGACAGCGCCTCGCCGGTGGCCTGCGGCAGCGCCACGCCGCTGGCCACCAGGGCCGTCAGTGCGCCTGAGAGGGTGTCTCCGGCACCCGCGAACACGGCCTCAAAGCGCTCAAACTTTTCGCTGTGCAGCACCTGCTGCGGCGACGCCAGCACGTTGTCGATGTGCTGCTCGGGCAGCGGGATACCGGTCACCAGGGTATAGGGTGTGCCAGCATCGGCGGCCGCACGGGCGATGTCCTTGGGGCCAGGTGGACGTTCGTTGGCCCAGTCGGGCATCAGCCAGCGCCACAGCGTGCTGTGGTTTCCAACCAACACTGCCGCCTGCGGCAGCATCAATTCGCGGAAGGCGTCGAGGTAGGCGTCGATTTTGTTTTCGTCCCACCAAGACAAGTTGGGCATGTAGGCAATCAGCGGCACTTCGGCATAGTCGGACGCGATCTCGGCCACCGCACTGATGTTCTCGGGGGTGCCGATGAAACCGACCTTGATCGCCTGTACTGTCACATCTTCCAGCAATGCGCGCGCCTGCTCCGCCACAGCCTCTTCGTCGAAGTCAAAGTGATCGAAGATTTCGGCGCTGTCCCGGGCATAGGTGCCGGTTACCACCGGCAGGCCATGGGCACCCACGGATGCCACCGCCGTGATGTCGGCCGCCAGGCCACCGGCACCGCTGGGGTCGTTGGCGTTGAACACCAGAACACACACCGGGCGGGAGTCGGTGTCATCGGCCTCATCGGTGGTGGGGGGTAGGTCGGGCGGTGTCATGCGATGGTCGTCCGGGGCGCTCGCCAAAGTTGTCTGGCAGCCCTGCATGAAGCGCCTTGACAACCATGAGACAGCCAGTCGCCCCGATACAATGATTCATTCTATTCGAGCCTTTTTTTGGAACCACTGTGACTGAATCAAAAACCTGGATGTGTCTGATTTGCGGCTGGATTTACGACGAGGCCGAAGGCGCTCCCGAACACGGCATTGCACCTGGCACCCTGTGGGAAGCCGTGCCGATGAACTGGACCTGCCCCGAGTGTGGCGCACGCAAAGAAGACTTTGAAATGGTGCAAATCTAGGCCATGATGGCCAGCAGTGGCGCCGTCTGGGCGTCGCATCCCGCAAGGAGTCGAGCGAGTGAGCACCCCCCCCACGGGCCTGAAAATCTTGGTCATTGACGACAGCAACACCATTCGCCGAAGTGCCGAGATTTTTCTCAAGCAGGGCGGCCACGAGGTGTTGCTGGCGCAGGATGGTTTTGATGCGCTGGCCATGGTCAACGACCACCTGCCCGACCTGATTTTCTGCGACATCCTGATGCCCCGCCTTGATGGCTACCAAACCTGCGGCATCATCAAGCGCAACGCTCGGTTTGCCAACACCCCCATTGTCATGCTGTCCTCCAAGGATGGCGTGTTTGACAAAGCCCGTGGCCGCATGGTCGGCTCTCAACAGTACCTCACCAAGCCCTTCACGAAGGACCAGCTGTTGCAGACCGTCCGGCAGTTCACACCCGCCACTTCCGGAGACACCTGATGCCCATCCGCAAGATTCTGGTTGTAGACGATTCCAAGACCGAGTTGATGTACCTGACCGGCCTGCTGCAGAAAAACGGCTATGCCGTGCGCACCGCCGAAAACGCCACTGAAGCGCTTGCCAGTCTGGCCGCCGACAAGCCGGACCTGATTCTGATGGACGTGGTGATGCCGGGTCAAAACGGCTTTCAGCTGACCCGCGCTATCTCGCGCGACCCGCTGTACTCTGACGTGCCCATCATCATGTGCACCAGCAAGAACCAGGAAACGGACCGCGTCTGGGGCATGCGCCAAGGGGCGCGCGACTACATCACCAAACCGGTCAACGGTGATGAGCTGCAGGCCAAAATCCAGGCCTTGGGCTGAGCAGACGGCAGATGGCCAACCGCGAAGCCCTCAGAGAACTGCAAAGCCGGCTCGCCGACCGGCTGGAAGCCGCCAAAACCAGCGCAGTGTCTGCCAACTGGCTGGCGGTTGAATCGGCTGGGCAGCGGTTTTTACTCCCCCTGCGCCAGTCGGGCGAGATTTTTTCTGTCGTGGGCGTGCAGCCGGTGGCGTACACCCAGCCCTGGTTCCTTGGCGTGGCCAACTTGCGTGGCGGGCTGTTCGGCGTGGTGGACCTGGGTGGTTTCATCTACGCCCAACCCTCCGCGACTTCGCTGGCTGGCACGGCCAACGAATCCCGTCTTGTCGCCGTCAATCAGATGCTCGGCAGCCCCTGCGCGTTGCTGGTGGATCGCTTGTCTGGCCTGCGTGGAGACGACGCCTTCACCCAATCCGAGTTACCGGTCCCGCAAGCGCCGGTCTATTTCGGCCAACGCTTCACCGATGCGCAGGGCCTTACCTGGCAAGAAATCAACCTGCAATCGCTGTGCTCCCAGGAGCGCTTCATCCACATCAACCTGTAACGCCACCGCGTCGACTTACCCCTGAGAGGCCTCCATGTCTGTCGCTGACCAGCTCACAAAAATCATTCCTGGCAACCCCGACACGCCGGACACCGAGCAAGGCTTGATCAACCTGCCTTTGTTGGGCAGCCAGACTGCGGCCCAACACCAGCGAACGCTGACCATTGTGTTCGTTTTGGCACTGGCTGTGCTGGGTGGCGCGGTGTTCTACACCCTGCGGCAAGCCAACGAACTGAGCCAGCAGGTGGCGGTGACGGGTCAGGCGCTGATGCAGTCGCAACGGCTCGCCAAGTCGGTGTCGCAGGCACTGGTGGGCACCGAACAGGCCTTCCCCGAGGTGCGCGAAAGCGCCCAGGTGTTGTCTACCAACGTCCGTGCATTGCGCAGCGGTGACCCAGCGCTCAATGTGACCGCCGCTGCCGGCGAGTATCAAAACAGCGTGGAAGCGGTCGTCCCGATCATGGAGCGGGCGGAGAAGAACGCCGCTGTGGTGCTGGGTCAGCAGAAGATCCTGACCCAGGTCGGCTCGGCGCTGCGAACCATCAACCGGCAGTCGGCCGACCTGCTGGAGATTGCCGAGACCGTGTCGTCACTGAAGCTGCAACAAGGCGCACCGGCCACCGAACTGTCGGCCGCTGGCCAATTGGTGATGTTGACCCAGCGCATCGGCAAATCGGCCAACGAGTTCCTGACGCTGGAAGGCGTGAGCCCCGAGGCCGTGTTTTTGCTGGGCAAGGACTTGAACACCTTCAACGAAATCACCAATGGCCTGATTGGCGGCAGCGCCGAGTTGCGCTTGTCCAGCGCCCGCGAACCGCAGCTGCGTGAACAGTTGGCCTCGCTGCTCAAGGTGTACCAACAGACCCGTACCGAAGCCGGCGCGATTCTGGGCAACCTGCAAAGCCTGGTGGCTGCGCGCGAAGCCCAGGGCGTCATCCTTGCAGACAGCGAGCCACTGCGCAAAGGCCTGGAAACGCTGCAGGGGCAGCTGTCGTCGCAGGCTGGCTTCAGCTTTGGCGCGCTGCTGGCGCTGCTGGTGCCGGCGGCCGTGGCGCTGCTGGCGGCGTTTGGCCTGTCTTATGTTCAGATTCAGGAAGGCCGAAGCCGGGAAGCGCTGGCCGAACAGCAGCGGCGTGAAGCGACACGGTTGGAGCAGGAAGCCAAACGCGTCAACGACGCCAACCAGGCGGCGATTTTGCGGTTGATGAACGAATTGCAGACCGTGGCCGAAGGCGACCTGACCAACGAGGCCACGGTGACCGAAGACATCACCGGCGCGATTGCCGACTCGGTGAACTACACGGTGGAAGAATTGCGCCAGTTGGTGGGCAAC
>CAZANT010000125.1:0-7312 GCA_964486575.1 uncultured Burkholderiaceae bacterium
CTTCGTAAATGGTCAGGATCTTGGCGTCGCGGTAGTGCTGGGCCGCACCGGTTTCTTCGATGAAACCCATGCCACCGTGCACTTGCACGCCCAGGCTCGTGACTTCCAGGCTCATCTCGGTGGAGTAGCCCTTGATCAGCGGCACCAAGAATTCATAGAACGCCTGGTTCTGTTTTCGCACATCGGCATCGGGGTGGGCATGGGCGGCGTCGTAGGCGGCAGCAGCGGTGATGGCCATGGCACGACAGCCTTCGGTGTAGGCGCGCATCGTCATCAGCATGCGGCGAACGTCCGGGTGGTGAATGATGGGGCCGGCGCCAGGCAGCGAACCGTCCACGGGGCGGCTCTGCACGCGGTCGCGGGCAAAGGCGGCGGCCTGCTGGTACGAGCGCTCGGCAATCGCAATGCCCTGCACGCCCACGGCGTAGCGGGCGGCGTTCATCATGATGAACATGTACTCGAGACCGCGGTTTTCCTGGCCCACCAGGTAACCCACGGCGCCACCGTTGTCACCATACTGCAGCACCGCAGTCGGGCTGGCCTTGATGCCGAGCTTGTGCTCGATGCTCACGCAGTGCACGTCATTGCGCGCGCCCAGCGAGCCGTCGCCTTTGACCAGGAATTTGGGCACCACAAACAGGCTGATGCCTTTCACGCCTTCGGGCGCACCGGTCACACGGGCCAGCACCAGATGGACGATGTTTTCGGCCATGTCGTGCTCACCGTAGGTGATGTAAATCTTCGTGCCGAAGACCTTGTAGGTGCCGTCGGGCTGCGGCTCGGCGCGGCTGCGCACGGCGGCCAGGTCGGAGCCTGCCTGCGGCTCGGTCAGGTTCATGGTGCCGGTCCATTTACCGCTGACCAGGTTTTCCAGGTAGGTGGCCTTCAGGTCATCAGACCCGGCAGTCAGCAGGGCTTCGATCGCGCCGTCGGTCAGCAACGGGCAGAGCGAGAAGCTCATGTTGGCGCTGTTGCACATCTCGATACAGGCCGCACCGATGGTTTTGGGCAAGCCCTGACCGCCGAAATCGGCCGGATGCTGCAGTCCCTGCCAGCCGCCTTCGGCGAACTGCCTGAAGGCATCTTTGAAGCCAGGCGTGGTGGTCACAACGCCGTCCTTCCAGCTCGACGGGTTCTTGTCACCTTCCCAGTTCAACGGCGCCAGCACGCCTTCGGTGAACTTGGCGGCCTCTTCCAGCACGGCCTGGGCAGTGTCGAATCCGGCGTCTTCAAAACCAGGAATCTGCGCAACCTGGTCAATGTTGGCCAGGTGCTTGATGTCGAACAGCATGTCTTTCAGGGGGGCGGTGTAGCTCATTTTTGTCTCCAAAAAAATGGGCACCTTGCGGGATGCCCATTTGTCAAAAAAATCAGGGGGATGAAATCAGAGTGCAGCGATCAGTTCCGGCACGGCCACAAACAGGTCGGCCTCCAGGCCGTAATCGGCCACACTGAAGATCGGGGCCTCGGGGTCCTTGTTGATGGCCACGATGACCTTGCTGTCCTTCATGCCAGCCAAATGCTGGATGGCACCCGAAATGCCAGCGGCGACGTACAGCTGTGGCGCAACGATTTTGCCGGTTTGGCCCACCTGCCAGTCGTTGGGTGCGTAACCTGCGTCCACAGCGGCGCGGGATGCGCCCAATGCCGCGCCGAGTTTGTCGGCCAGCGGTGTCATCACTTCGTTGAACTTTTCTGCGCTGCCCAGGGCACGTCCACCCGACACGATGATCTTGGCGGCTGTGAGTTCGGGGCGGTCGTTCTTGGCGATCTCGCTGCCGGTGAAGCTGGACTTGCCATTGTCGGCGGTGGCGGCAACGGCCTCGACGGCGGCCGAGCCACCGGTCGCAGCAGCTGGGTCAAAGCCGGTGGTACGCACGGTCAGTACCTTGGTGGCATCGGCACTCTGCACGGTGGCAATGGCGTTGCCCGCGTAAATAGGACGCTCAAAGGTGTCCGGGCTTTCAACTTTGGTCACATCGGAAATCTGAGCCACGTCGAGTTTGGCGGCCACGCGCGGCGCCACGTTTTTGCCCGACGCGGTGGCCGGGAACACGATGTGGCTGTAGTTGGCGGCAACAGCCAGCACCTGGGCCGCAACGTTTTCAGCCAGGCCATGTTCGAGGCCAGGTGCGTCGGCGTGCAGCACCTTGCTCACGCCGGCAATTTGCGCGGCAGCCGCTGCGGCGGCACCGGCATTGGCACCGGCGACCAGCACGTGCACGTCACCGCCACAGGCAATGGCAGCCGTCACGGTGTTGAGGGTCGCGCCTTTGATGGTGGCGTTGTCGTGTTCAGCGATTACGAGTGCAGTCATGTCAGATCACCTTGGCTTCGTTTTTGAGTTTTGCGACCAGCGTGGCCACGTCTGGCACCTTGATGCCGGCGCTGCGTTTCGGTGGCTCGCTCACCTTCAGAGTTTTCAGGCGGGGCGCAACATCCACACCGAGGTCTTCCGGCTTGATCACTTCCAGTGGCTTCTTCTTCGCCTTCATGATGTTGGGCAGCGTCACATAGCGCGGCTCGTTCAGGCGCAAGTCGGTGGTGATGACGGCGGGCAAGGCGATGGACAGGGTTTCCAAACCGCCATCGACTTCACGCGTGACCGAGGCCTTGCCGTCGGCAACTTCCACCTTGCTGGCGAACGTGGCCTGCGGCAGATCAGCCAGCGCGGCCAGCATCTGGCCGGTCTGGTTGCAGTCGTCGTCAATGGCCTGCTTACCCAGAATGACCAGTTGGGGTTGCTCCTTGTCGACCAGGGCTTTGAGCAGCTTGGCAACGGCCAACGGCTGCAATTCAGCTGCCGTTTCCACCAGAATGGCGCGGTCTGCGCCGATGGCCATGGCCGTGCGCAGGGTTTCTTGGCACTGGGCAACGCCGCACGACACGGCGACAACCTCGGTTACCACGCCCTTCTCTTTCAGGCGGACCGCCTCTTCAACCGCGATCTCGTCGAACGGGTTCATGCTCATCTTGACGTTGGCGATGTCGACGCCAGAGTTGTCCGATTTGACACGGACCTTCACGTTGTAATCCACCACGCGTTTGACTGCGACCAAGACCTTCATGCGGAGGCTCCACTGCTAGTTGTTGATTCGGATTGCGACAGAACTTCGCATTGTATTCGGCGGCTTGGCGGTGCGTTACCACCGAAGCCATTGCCCTGTCGCCACTGGCCCCACCTAAAAAAGCACGACCGTTCTTTTTTCAGATTATAAGCGCAGGCTTCCGTCCCGGAAATAACCCACTGCCGCGCCGAGGTCAGTCCACCAACGCGGCGGTGTCCGAGGGGTCGGCCCGGGGTGCAACCAAAGGCCCGCCTTGGACATGCACCACGCGCTGCGGGTAGGGAATGTCGATCTTCGCGGCCCGCAGGCCATTCAGCATGCGGATGTGGATCTCTGAGCGCACGTTGGACTGCCCGTTCTGGGGGTCGGCGATCCAATACCACAAGGTAAATTCCAGGCCGTCAGCGCCGAACGCCGACAGGTGGGCCGAAGGGCCGGGGTCCTTCAACACCCGCTCCACGCCCGCGGCGGCGTCCTTCAAGACGCTTTGAACCGCACCCACATCGCTGTCATAGGCCACTGACACAGTGGTCGATAGCAGCACCCGTGAATCGGCCAACGACAGGTTCTCTACCCGTTCGGTGATGAGCTTTTCGTTCGGGACGATGGCCTCGCGGCCGCTGGCCGAGCGGATCAGCGTGTAGCGGGTCTTGATGTCACTCACCACACCCTCAAAACCATCGACCTTGACCGTGTCGCCGATCCGCAGCGACCGCTCAAGCAGGATGACGAAACCACTGACATAGTTCGATGCCAACTTCTGCAAGCCAAAGCCCAGGCCCACGCCCAAAGCGCCACCCAGCACGGAGAGCGCCGTCAGGTCCACCCCGATGGCCGACAGGACGAACAGAAAACCAATCAGTAGCAACAGCGATCTCGTGACATTGCTGGCCACCTTGCGCATCGACAGATCGCTGACATGGCTCTTCAGCAGCCGCGATTCAATGGCAGCCGAGATCCACAGCACGACCACCAGTACCACACTGATGGACAAAATGCCCTCAATGATGGTCCGTACCGACACCTTGCTTTTGCCGAAAGCGAAGGTGATGTTGTCCAACTCGCTCAGCACCGTGGGCAGCAGCCCGACGATCCACAGCATCGCCGCCAGCCAGGCCAGCCACGACACCACCCGTTCCAGCAAGCGAATGCCGCCAGAGGCCGGAAACACCGCCCGCAGAACCAGCGCGAAGAGCCGGATCACGGCCAGCGAGGAAAACACCGGCACCGCCACCTTGAGCAGGGCCACCGGCTGGTACTGCGCCACCATCAACCGGGCGCCGTAGACCAGCGCTAGCGCCAGCACCGGGAAAAGAAATCCGTCCAGTGTGTAGCGGCCAAACCAGACCGACTCCTTCGGCTGGCCGCGGCCGATCAGGTGGCTGATGCCCCAGGCCAGCACCACACAGCCCAGCAACGCCCCGAGTTCCACCCAAATCCGGGTGTTGTTGAAGTCGTCCAGCAGGTTTTGCAGTTCCGTCATGTCAGGCGCCGCTTTCCGTGCGCCAGGCTGGCGCGCGCTTTTCAGTGAAGGCGAGCACACCCTCCTGCGCTGCGGCGTCCATCATGTTGACCGCCATGGTCTGGCCCGCCAGCTGGTACGCAGCGGCAGTGCCCACTTCACGCTGCTGGTAAAACAAGGCCTTGCCCATGGCTACCGCCACCCGCGGCTTGCGAAGGATGCTGGCCACCAGGGCTTCCACTGTCGCGTCCAGTGCCTCGGGAGCGCACACCCGATTCACCAGGCCCCGCGCCAGCGCTTCGTCGGCGCTGATGAAATCACCGGTCAACAGCATCTCCATCGCCTGCTTGGCGCCCACGTTGCGCGACAGCGGAACGCTGGGTGTGGAGCAGAACAGCCCAAAGTTGACGCCGCTCACGGCAAAACTGGCCTCGCTGGACGCCACGGCCAGGTCGCACTGCGCCACCAACTGGCAACCGGCGGCTGTCGCCATGCCCTGCACCCGGGCAATGACGGGCACCGGCAACTGCTGTAGGGACATCATCATTCGGCTGCATTGCGCGAACAGGCTTTGGTAATAGGCGAGCGATGGCGCGGCAATCATTTCCTTGAGGTTGTGGCCGGGACAAAAGGCCTTGCCATTGGCGGCCAGTACCACCACGCGCAGGTCCTCATCCCGGGCTGCAATCTCGATCTCGGCCTGCAAGGCGGCCAGCATCTCCTCGCTCAGGGCGTTGAAGTTGTGCGGCCGGTTCAGGGTGAATGTCAATACGCCACGGGGGTCACGCTGGCTCAGTACGGCGGGGGAACTGGCATCGGGTTGTGTGTTCATCTTCTTGTCTCCAGAGCGGTCAGACGCCCGCCAGCACGCGCAGGTGGGCTTCCACACTGCGGCCCAGTGCGCTGAGGTTGTAGCCGCCTTCAAGCGCGCTGACGATGCGACCTTTGGCATGGCGCAGTGCCACGTCCTTGACGCGCTGGGTGATCCACGCGTAATCTTGTTCGGTGAGGCCCATCTGGCCCAGGTCGTCTTCGCGGTGGGCATCAAACCCGGCGCTGATGAAGATCATCTGCGGCTTGAAGGCTTCCAGACGCGGCATCCAGGCAATGTCAATCAGTTCACGGACCTCCATGCCCCGGGTGTAGGCTGGCACGGGCAGGTTCACCAGGTTACTGGCGGTGGAGTTCGCGCCAGAGTTTGGATAAAACGGGTGCTGAAAGAAGCTCACCATCAGGATGCGCTCGTCGCCGGCCACGATGTCTTCGGTGCCGTTGCCGTGGTGAACGTCAAAGTCGATGATGGCCACGCGCTTGAGCCCATGCCGCTCCAGCGCGTACTTGGCCGCCACCGCCACGTTGTTGACGAAGCAAAACCCCATGGCGTGGTCATGGCAGGCGTGGTGCCCGGGGGGACGCACAGCACAAAACGCGTTTTCCAGCTCGCCTGCCATCACCGCGTCGGTGGCGGCCAGCGTCGCCCCGGCGGCGGCCAGCGCCGCATCCCAGGTGTGGGCATTCATGGCGGTGTCCGGGTCAATGTAGCTCAGGGGTGGGCCACCCGACCGCTGGTCGTCGCAGAGTTGGTCGCTCAGGCCGCGCAGTCCAGCCAGGTGCATTCGTGTGTGGGCCAATTCCAGATCGGCCAGCGGTGCATGGGGGGCCACGCGCCGATCCAATGCATCGCCAACCCCACAAGCCAACAAGCGGTCCTCGATGGCATGGAGCCTGTCCGGGCACTCCGGGTGACCGGCGCCCATTTCGTGTTTCAGACAATCGCTGTGTGTGAAGTAGCCAGTCGCGCCCATGTTGGTTCGGTTTACGGTATCGTCAGACGATGAACGCCAATTCAATTTCGAGTGTGGATGTGCGGCCGAAACTGGCCGCCTTGCTCAATCAGCTTAACACGGTCATCGTAGGGAAAAAGACCCAAGTCCAGGACTGCGTGGCCTGCCTGCTGGCCGGTGGTCACCTGCTGATCGAGGACGTGCCTGGCGTCGGTAAAACCACTCTGGCCCACGCGCTGGCCCGCACCTTCGGCCTGCAGTTTTCCCGCGTTCAATTCACCGCCGACTTGATGCCCAGCGACCTGTCGGGCGTGTCGGTGTACGAGCGCGGTCGCGAGGGTTTTGTGTTCCACCCTGGACCCCTGTTTGCCCAGGTGCTGTTGGCGGACGAAATCAACCGCGCCAGCCCCAAGACGCAGAGCGCGTTGCTGGAAGCGATGGAAGAAAAACAGGTCACAGTGGAAGGGGCAACCCGCCCGCTGCCGCAACCCTTCTTTGTCATTGCCACCCAAAACCCGCACGATCAGCTGGGCACCTTTGCCCTGCCCGAGTCGCAGCTGGACCGGTTTCTGATGCGCATCTCGCTCGGCTACCCTGACCGCGCGGCCGAACGGGTACTGCTGGCCGGCCACGACCGGCGCGAACTGGCCGATACCCTGCCTGCGGTGCTGACCCTGCCGGAGCTGTTGGCACTGCAGCAGCAGGTGCTGGCGGTACACACCGCCGAGCCGCTGCTGAACTATGTGCAAGACCTTATCTCCGCCACCCGCAATGGGCGCTGGTTTTTGCAGGGCCTGTCGCCCCGCGCCGGCATTGCGCTGGTGCGCGCCGCCAAAGCGCAGGCGCTGCTCAACGGGCGTGACTACGTGGCGCCCGACGACGTGCAGTCGGTCTTGCCACAAACGGTCGCCCACCGTTTGGTGCCGGTCAGCGATGCCGGGCGTGGTGCTGTCGAACAGGTTCGCGCACTGATCGACGCCGTGTCCCTTCCCTGACGA
>CAZANT010000126.1:0-7295 GCA_964486575.1 uncultured Burkholderiaceae bacterium
CTGGACGCGTTCAAGAAGGGCGAGGTGGATCTGCTGGTGTGCACCGACGTGGCCGCCCGGGGCCTGGACATCAAGGACGTGCCGGCGGTGTTCAACTTCGACGTGCCCTTCAATGCCGAAGACTACGTGCACCGCATTGGCCGGACGGGCCGCGCCGGCGCTTCGGGCTTGGCGGTGAGTTTTGTCTCGGCCAAAGACGCGCGGCTGGTGGCAGATATAGAAAAACTGATCAAGACCAAAATTGAACTGGAGCCGGTGGAGTTTGAGGAGGACACGCCGCGCATCAAGGAGCAGGGCCGCATCAATGACGGCCGCCGCGCGTGGCGCGAGGCCGGTGAGGTGGGCGATGCCCGCGACGAGCTCGCCGCCCCGCGCGAAGCCCGGCCACCGCGCCGCGAGTACAGCCGGCCCGCCACCCCGCGCGATCCGTTTTTCGACAAGCCCTACGAGGCCCCAGCCGCCGAAGCCAAGCCCGCCTGGGAAACCGACGCCAAGAGTGCCGCCCCACGCGGTATATCGGCCAACATCAAGCCGAAGAAAAAGGTTGCCGCGCTGTTCACCACCAGCGCGTCCTGACGCCGCGAGGGGTCAGCCTGGCTTCTGGGCTTGGGGGCATTTGACCTGAACCAGTTCGCCGGTGGTGGGCGTGTCGCCCAGCCGCCAGGCGCTCAGGCAGCCACCCCAGACGCAACCGGTGTCCAGCGCCAGCAAGTTGCTGCGGCCGGTCGGCCCGAGGGTGGACCAGTGGCCAAAGGCCACTGTCACACTGTCAGTCTGCCGGTTCGGCGCATCAAACCAGGGCACATGGCCATCGGGCGCTTTGCCCGCCGCTTCCTTGGCGGTGAATTCCATCACGCCTTCGGGGGTGCAGAACCGCAGACGTGTTAGCGCGTTGACCACCACCCGCAGGCGCGCTGTACCGGTCAAGGCGTCGTCCCAGGCGCGTGGCTCGTCGCCATACATCTCCTGCAAAAACGCGCCCAGCCCGTCGCTGCGCAGCACCGTTTCCACCTCGGCGGCCAGCGCCATGGTCTGTGCGGCAGTCCAGCGGGGCAGTACACCGGCGTGCACCATGAGGCAGCCGTGTTCGAATAACGCCATGTGCTGGTGGCACAACCAGTCCAGCAGTGCGCCGCGGTCGGGGGCTTGCAGAATGTCGTTCACCGTATCGTGGCGCAACAGCGGGCGCACCCCGTGGGCGATGGCTAGCAAGTGCAGGTCATGGTTGCCAAGCAGGCAGCGGGCCGAACTGCCCAAGCGCATCAGGCGCCTCAGCGTGGCCTCGGACGCTGGCCCCCGGTTGACCAGATCGCCCAGCAGGTAGGCGGTGTCGCGGCTGGGCGAAAAATCGATCTTCTCCAGCAAAGCGCCGAGCGACGCGTCGCAGCCCTGAATATCCCCGATGAAGTAAAGTGCCATGTGATGATTTTGCCTCTGGCCCTATGGATTTTTTACTGATCGCTTTTCTGACCTTGCTCAACGGCGTATTCGCGATGTCGGAGCTGGCGCTGGCATCCAGCCGCAAGGTCAGACTCAACGCGATGGCCGACGAGGGCGACAAGGGGGCCCGCGCCGCTCTGGCCTTGCTGGACAACCCAACCCAGTTCCTGTCGTCGGTGCAGGTCGGCATCACCTCAATCGGCGTACTGAACGGCATCATCGGTGAAGCGGCCTTCAGCGGTAGCGTCTCGGTCTGGCTGCAAGGCATGGGTCTCTCGGCAGGGGTGTCCGACCTGACGGCCACCGGCATTGTGGTCACGCTGATCACCTTCATCACCATTGTGTTTGGCGAACTGGTGCCCAAGCGCATCGGCCAGCTCTACCCCGAACTGGTGGCGCGCTGGGTGTCGCTGCCCATGACCTGGGTGGCGACAGTGGCCAAGCCGTTTGTGCGGCTGCTGTCGGTCAGCACGCATGCAGTGCTCAAGCTGCTGCGCATCGACAACGACGCCGGCCGGGCGGTGACCGAAGAAGAGATCAACGCCAGCCTGGCCGAGGGCCGAGACGCGGGGCTGATCGAGCACCACGAGCACCAAATGGTTCAAAACGTGTTTCGTCTCGACGACCGGCCGCTTACCTCGCTGATGGTGCCGCGGGTCGAGCTGGCCTGGTTGGACGCGGCCTACTCCGTGGCCGAGTCGCTCAAGGTGGCGGGCACCCGGGGGCCGCATGGCGCCCATTCGTGGTACCCGGTGTGCCGAGGCGGGCTGGACGATGTGGTGGGCGTGATCAGCGTGGCCCGGTTGCTCGAGCTGGGCATGGAACACACCGGCAGCATCGAGGCCCATGTGCAACCCGCCACCTTCGTGCCCGAGACACTGAGTGGCATGGAGCTGTTGACGCAGTTCCGGGAGCAGTCGATCCGCTTGGCCTTTGTGGTGGACGAGTACGGCGTGGTGCAGGGTTTGCTCACCCCGCGCGATTTGCTAGAAGCCATCACCGGCGAGTTGCAGTCGGGCACGCCCGCCGACGCCTGGGCCACCCAGCGCGACGACGGCTCTTGGTTGCTGGACGGACTGATGCCGGTCTCGGAGCTGAAAGACCGCCTGCAGATTGACGAACTCCCCGAAGAAGACCGCCGGCGCTACAACACCCTGGCCGGCCTGCTGATGGCTGTGAGCGGCCATCTGCCGGTGACGGGTGAGGCCATCACCTGTGTCGGCTGGCGCTTCGAGGTGGTGGACCTCGACGGCAAACGCATCGACAAGGTGTTGGCGTCAGAAGTGCCCACCGACAACCCCGAACAGTCGCTGGAAGCGGCAGACGGCTGAGGCCAGGGTGCGGCCCCACGCAGGCGCTGAAAGTGATCCGATGCGCGTTTTAGGCCAAATAGCCTTCAGGCCCCAGTGAAACATAGCGATGACGCTATGCTAAACGTAGCTGACAGCGCGTTTACCCAGCCCTGCGCCAGACCAGGAAATGCCACTCTGGTCGACCGCTTGTGGGCTGCAAGACGGTATCTTGTGCAAGTGAACTGCGTACTGAAAGTCGCCAGTATTTCTATGCTTGCAGTCGTACTGCTCCCCGCCGCCACCGCAGCAGACCGGGTGCGGCTGGACGCACTGGTGATCGACCAGAGCGAGGTCACCATCCAGCGGTTTGCCGAGTACGTGCAACGCACTGGCACTGTGACCCGGGCCGAGCAAGAGGGTGGGGGCTTCGAGTACATGGCGGGCTGGCAACGCCGCCCCGGCTGGACGTGGCGCGCGCCCGATGGCCAGGCGCAGGCCAACCCGTCCTTGCCCGCCGTGCACCTCACCCATGCCGAGGCCTCCGCCTTTTGTGCCTGGGCTGGAGGCCGCCTGCCCACTGCGCAGGAATGGCAACACGCCGCCTACACCGAACAACGCCAGCAGCCCCCCGACGGCTGGACACGCGGGCAGCGTTACCGCTGGCCCACCGGCGCCACCCCGGAAGGTGCCAACACCAGCGACCCCGACCCATGGCCTCGTGCTGCGCCCGCGGGCGCCACCCGCCCCGGCGTCAATGGCCTGTTTGACATGGGGGGCAACGTGTGGGAGTGGGCGGCCGACGCGCGCGGCGCCGAACGCCGGACCTTGGGCGGCTCTTGGTGGTACGGGCCGTCGCAGATGCAGGCCGATGTCGAGGCTTGGAAAGACGCCGCCTTCTACGCGGTGTACATCGGTTTTCGCTGTGTGTACCCGGCGGGGTGAGCGGACGGGCGCATGGCAGGACGCATTCGCAAACGGCTGCTGGCCGAAAAGCTGCGCCCGATTCAGCCCGTGCCGGAAACGCCGTGCCCGCTCTGTGGTCGGCCCATCCCAGACAGCCAGAAGGACGCGCACCACCTGGTGCCCAAATCCAAAGGCGGCCAAGCGACCGAATCGCTCCACCGCATTTGCCACCGGCAAATTCACGCGCTGTTGAACGAAACCGAACTCGCCCGGCAGTACAACACCGTGGACAGCCTGCTGGCGCACCCTGAGGTAAACCGCTTTGTGCGCTGGGTTCAAAACAAGCCGCCCGATTTTTACGAACGCAGCAGGAAAAGCCAGCGCCTGCGCACCCGCTGATGTCACCCTCCCCCATGACCGACACCGCCGCTGAACTCACCGACACCCTCTGGAAAGAACTGGTGCGCGCCACACTCGACAAACACCACGAGTGGCGTGCGCCCACGCTGGCCTCCGTCGGGCTGGACGGCACGCCACAGGCCCGCACCGTGGTGCTGCGGTACGTCGACCCGGCCAACCGCCAACTGCACATTTACACCGACCGCCGCAGCCCCAAGGTGGGCGAGTTGCTGCAACGGTCCGAAGCCGCGCTGGTGTTCTGGAGCAAACGCAAAAGCTGGCAACTCCGGGTTCAGGCCACCGTGACCGTGGCGCTAACCGGTGCGGTGGTGGAAGCCGCCTGGCGCCGCGTCGAACAATCCGCCGCTGCCAGCGACTACCTTTCTGAACGCCCGCCGGGCGCGCCGTTGCAGCACGGAGGCAGCCGAGTACCCGGTCACCAACTGGCGGTGCTGATCGCTGAAGTGCAAACCCTGGACTGGCTGGAACTGAGCCGGAGCGGCCACCGACGCGCCCGCATCGACCCAACCGGGATGACCTGGCTCACGCCCTGAGGGTGGCATGGCGCTTTGCTGACGGAAGGGCGAGTGTTGCGCCGCATGGCGGCAACTTCAGGTTGCCAAAGAAAAAGCCTGCTATCTTTTGGATAGCAGGCATCCTCGCTGACATTGGTGCCGGAGAGATGAATCGAACACCCGACCTTCTCATTACGAATGAGCTGCTCTACCGACTGAGCTACACCGGCTTAGCCCTCTATTTTAGCAGTGTTCAGGCGGGTTTTTGGCCAGTGCTGTCGAGGTGGTAGGCGGTAACGCGGTCCACCTCGTTTTTAGAGCCGAGCACGACGCTGACGCGTTCATGCAGTTTGCTGGGTTGCAGGTCCAGCATGCGTTGCCGGCCGTTGGTGGCAGCGCCGCCAGCCTGTTCTATCAGCCAGCTCATCGGGTTGGCTTCGTACATCAAGCGCAGTTTGCCTGGCTTGTCAGGCTCGCGTTTGTCCCAGGGGTACATGAAAATGCCGCCGCGGGTGAGGATGCGGTGCACGTCGGCCACCATGCTGGCGATCCAGCGCATGTTGAAATCTTTGCCGCGCGGCCCTTCTTTGCCCTGCAGGCACTCGTTGATGTAGCGCTTCACTGGCGTGTCCCAGTGGCGCATGTTGCTCATGTTGATGGCAAACTCTTTGGTGTCTTCCGGGATACGGACGTTTTCTTCGCTCAGCACGAAGGAGCCTTGCTCGCGGTCCAGAGTGAACATGGCCACACCGTCGCCCACAGTCAGCACCAGCGTGGTTTGCGGGCCATAAACACAGTAACCTGCGGCCACCTGTTTGTTGCCGGCTTGCAGGAAGTCGGACTCGCTCACGCCGGGCGTGTCGTCGGGCTTCTTGAGCACGCTGAAAATGGTGCCGATGCTGACGTTGACGTCAATGTTGCTGGAGCCGTCAAGCGGGTCGAACAACAACAGGTACTCGCCTTGGGGGTAACGGTTGGGCACCACGTAGATGCCGTCCATCTCTTCGGATGCCATGGCCGCCAAATGGCCACCCCATTCGTTGGCTTCAATCAGCACCTCGTTGGCGATGATGTCGAGCTTTTTTTGCACCTCGCCTTGGACGTTCTCGGTGCTGGCCGTGCCGAGCACGCCGCCCAGCGCGCCCTTGTTGACTGCATGGCTGATGCTCTTGCACGCACGGGCCACTACCTCCAGCAGCAGGCGCAGTTGGGGCGGGATGCGGCCATCGATGCGCTGCTGCTCAACGAGGTAGCGGGATAGGGAGATCTTTTGGGTCATGGCGTGTCTTTCAGTCGGCCAGCGCGCGCGTCACCACTTCACGCACGTCGTTGCTGAGGTCGGGCTTGGCCGCGACGCGGGCGATCGCTTCTCGCGCGGCGCTGCGGTAGGGCTCGGCAAGTTTGGTCCAGCGGTCCAGCGCACGGGCAAGCCGTGCAGCGACTTGTGCGTTGATGCCATCCAACTCCATCACTCGCTCGCTCCAAAACACGTAGCCGGAAGCGTCGGTGCGGTGGAAGGCGCCGGGGTTGGCTTGGCAGTAGGTCGACACCAGGCTGCGTGCGCGGTTGGGGTTGCGCAGGGAAAAGTCAGCGTGCTTCGTCAACTGGCGCACGCGGGGCAGCACGTCGCCGCCCCGGTCTGGCGCGCCGGCCTGCAGCGCGAACCACTTGTCAATCACCAGTTCTTCGTGCTGGAACAGGCTGTGGAAGCGTGCCAACGCGTCACCCGCCAGTTCATGGCCGCTCGAGACCAAGGCGCTCAAGGCGCCCATACGGTCTGTCATGTTGGTGGCGTCCTTGAAGCGCTGGTAGGTCTTGCCGGGCCAGACCGCATCACCGCTGTCGCGTGCCGCCAAACACAGATTGGCCAGCGCGAGGTTGGCGAGTGCGCGGCGGCCGCTGGATGTGGCATCGGGCGAGTAGCCGCCAGGCGTTTGGTGGGTCTCAAAGGCCCACTGCCAATCGGCTTGCAGTGCGGTAGCCAGTTGGCCGCGCATGGCTTCGCGCACCGCATGGATGCGCTGGGGGTCGACCACGGCCAACTGCTCTGCCATGTAGGTTTCAGACGGCAGCGTGAGCACCAGTTCCTTGAAGGCGGCGTCCAGCGTGGGGTGGCGCAGCACGTCGCGCAGGGCGCCGATGCAGGCGTCGTCCAGCACCGGTGTGCTGGCCAGGGGCGACTGCGATGCGGCCAGCGTCAACGCGCGGCGCAGTACCAGCCGTTGCCCGGCTTCCCAGCGGTTGAAGGCGTTGCTGTCGTGCGCCAGCAGGTTCAGCAGTTCGTCGTCGGTGTAGGCGTAGTCCAAGGTGACCGGGGCAGAGAAGTCGCGCAACAGCGAGGGCACTGGGGCATTGGCCACGTTCACAAACACCAGTGTCTGGCTGGCCTCGGTGAGGACAATGGTGCGCGAGGTACCACCCGCCGACGTTTCGCCCGCCAGTTGCAGTGGCAGGTCATACCCGCCTTGCCCCAGCAGGCCCAGGCTGACCGGGATGACAAACGGCGATTTCTCAGGCTGGCCTGGCGTGGGAGCGCAGTGTTGCGTCAGCGTCAGGGTATAGGTCTGCGCGGCAACGTCGTATACACCGGTGGCTTGCAGCCGGGGCGTGCCGGCCTGGCTGTACCAACGCTTGAACTGCGGCAGCAACCGCGCCAGGTCGGACGCTGGGTTCGCGTCGGCAATGGCCTGCGCAAAGTCGTCGCAGGTCACGGCCTGACCGTCGTGCCGGTCGAAGTACAGCTTCA
>CAZANT010000127.1:0-7230 GCA_964486575.1 uncultured Burkholderiaceae bacterium
AATAGCCCCAGGCACAGAAGTGAGGCCGCCCAGAATCAGCACAGGCAGGGCGCGCAGGGCAACCGTTGCGAGCGTGAACTGCACCGACAGCTTGGAGCCCCAAATGATGCCGGCCACCAGCGCAACCATGCCGGCAACGCACCAAACAATGACCCAGATGCGGTTCAGCGGAATGCCGATGGATTGCGCGGCCTGGTGGTCGTCAGCCACAGCTCGAAGCGCACGGCCGGTGGTTGTTTTCTGGAAAAACAGGCTGAGCAAAGTCACCAGCACCACCGCAATGCCGGCGGCAACCATGTCTTCTTTGCTCAGAAGAACGCCACCCGGGAAAATGGACTCAAAGGCAATCAGCGGCTCTTTGGGCATCCCCACGTTGATTTGGTAAATCTGGCTGCCAAACAGGGTCTGGCCAAAGCCCTCGAGGAAGTAGGTGATGCCCAGTGTGGCCATCAGCAGTGTCGCACCTTCCTGATTCACCAGGTGGCGCAAGACCAGGCGTTCCACCAGCCACGCGAGTGCAAACATCATCAGCGCTGCGATGATGAAGGCCACCACGTTGGCGAACAACAGGCTTTCAATGCCGGTCCACTTGGGAATCCACTCGGAAAAACGGGCCATGGCCAGTGCCGCAAACAGCACCATGGCGCCTTGCGCAAAGTTGAACACGCCCGATGCCTTGAAGATCAGCACGAAGCCGAGCGCCACCAGCGAATAGAGCATGCCGACCATCAGGCCGCTGAAAAGTGTTTCTATGAAGAATGCCATGGTATTGCTCAGTGACTGGTGCCCAGATAGGCGCTGATGACGTCGGGGTTGCTGCGTACTTCCTGTGGTGTGCCGTCACCGATCTTCTTGCCGTAATCGAGCACTACCACGCGGTCAGAGATGTCCATCACCACACCCATGTCGTGTTCAATCAGCACGATGGTGGTGCCGAACTCGTCGTTCACGTCGAGCACGAAACGGCACATGTCCTGCTTTTCTTCCACGTTCATGCCGGCCATGGGCTCGTCCAGCAGCAGCACTTTGGGCTCCAGCGCCAGCGCGCGGGCCAAGTCCACGCGCTTTTGCAGTCCGTAGGGCAACTGGCCCACGGGGGTTTTGCGGTAGGCCTGGATTTCCAGAAAGTCGATGATTTTCTCGACATACTCGCGGTGGGCAACTTCCTCACGCTCGGCGGGGCCAATGCGCAGCGCCTGCAGGAAAAGGTTGCTCTTGATCCGCAGATTGCGGCCGGTCATGATGTTGTCCAGCACGCTCATGCCCTTGAACAAGGCCAAGTTTTGGAAGGTGCGGGCGATGCCCATCTCCGCCACCTGCCGGCTGTTCATGTGCTTGAAGGTCTGGCCACGGAAGTTGATGCTGCCTTCCTGCGGCGAATACACGCCGTTGATGCAGTTGAGCATCGAGCTTTTGCCGGCACCGTTGGGACCGATGATCGCGCGGATCTCGTGCTCTTTGACGTTGAACGAAATGTCGGTCAGTGCTTTGACACCGCCGAAGCGCAAACTGATGTTCTTGACGTCGAGGATGACGTCGCCGATTTTCTTGCTCATGCTTGTTCTCAGGCAGCGGCCTTCACCGGCGTAAAAGTCTTGGTGTCAAAGATCTTCAGGGTGGCGCTGATGCTGCCCGTGCGACCGTCTTCAAACTTGACCTGGGTTTCAATGAATTGCTCGGTCTTGCCGCCGTACAGGGCGTCGACCAGCGGCTGGTACTTGTCGGCAATGAAGCCGCGGCGGACCTTGTTGGTCCGGGTCAATTCACCGTCGTCCGCGTCGAGCTCTTTGTGCAACACCAAAAAGCGGCTGATTTGACTGCCAGCCAACAAGGTGTCACGGCTCAAATCAGCGTTGACCTGCTCTACACAGTCCTTGATCAGGCCGTACACCTCGGGTTTTTGTGCAAGGTCGGCGTAGCCAGCGTACGGAATGTTGCGCCGCTCGGCCCAGTTGGCGACTGCGTCAAAGTCGATGTTGACCATCACGCAGACGCGCTCACGCTTGTCGCCCAACGCCACAACTTCCTTGATGTGGGAGAAAAACTTGAGCTTGTTCTCCACATACTTGGGTGCGAACATGGCGCCGTCGTTGGGGCCGCCCATGATGCGGCCGACGTCTTTGGCGCGGTCGATGATCTTCAGGTGGCCTTCCTTGTCGAGGAAGCCTGCGTCACCGGTGTGGTACCAGCCGTCGGCGGTCAGTACCTCGGCAGTGGCTTCGGGGTTTTTGTAGTACTCCTTCAACAGTCCGGGCGACTTGACCAACAGTTCGCCATTGGCCGCAACCTTGATCTCGACGCCAGCGAGCGGCACCCCCACGGTGTCGGCACGGGCCTGGTTGTCCGGCTGAACGCACACAAACACAGCGGTCTCGGTCGAGCCGTACAACTGCTTCATGTTGATGCCAATGGAGCGGTAAAACGTGAACAAATCGGGACCAATGGCTTCACCGGCGGTGTAGGCCACCTTGACGCGGCTCATGCCCAGGTTGTTGCGAAGCGGTCCATAGACGAAGAAGTCGCCCAACAGGTATTTGACGGTGTCGATGAAGCTCACTGGCAGGCCGTCCATGCGGGCAGGGCCCACCCGTTTGGCCACGTCCATGAAGCTCTGGAACATTTTTTTCTTCAGCTTGCCGGCATCTTCCATGCGGATCATCACGCTGGTCAGCAGGCCTTCGAACACCCGTGGGGGGGCAAAGTAATAGGTGGGGCCGACCTCTTTCAGATCGATCATCACGGTGGCGGCCGATTCGGGGCAGTTCACCACGTAGCCGCAGGCCAGCCACTGTGCGTACGAGAAGATGTTCTGGCCAATCCACGCGGGTGGCAGGTAGGCCAGCACGTCTTCGTTCGGTCCCAGACGGTCGAAATCGGCGGCCGCCTTGCCACGGTTGAGCAGGGTGAAATGGGTGTGCACCACGCCCTTGGGGTTGCCGGTGGTTCCCGAGGTGTAAAACATTGCCGCCACGTCGGTGTCGACGGCTTTGGCAATTTCGGCCTTGAAAAAGCCACGGTTGCTGGCTGCGAAGGCCTTGCCGGCCTCGATCAGCGAATCCAGTGCAGCCAAACCGGTTTCGCTGTAGTTGCGCAGACCGCGCGGATCGTCAAAGTAGATGTGGCTGACAGCGGGGCAGGCTTCGCGGATTTCCAGCAGCTTGTCAACTTGTTCCTGGTCTTCCACCATCGCGAACCGGGTACCGGTGTTGTTGATGGGGAAAACGCATTCCGGGCCAGCGGCGTCTTGGTACAGCGGCACCGGAATGGCCCCAAGTGACTGGATGGCCAGCATGGTGGCGTACAGACGTGGGCGGTTGGAGCCAATCAGCACCATGTGCTCGCCGCGTTGCAGGCCGGCCAAGTGCAGGCCGCAGGCAATCTGCTCGACCAGCGTGACCATGTCTTGCCAACTCCGGGTCTGCCAGATACCGTATTCTTTTTCGCGCATGGCGGGCGCCGCAGGACGCTCGCTGGCATGTTTCAACAACAACTGGGGGAACGTGCTTTGCATCCCGTTTCCTTGCATTCAAAGTAAGCCGCCCGTCAGCGGTGCGGACGGGATTGCGCGTATCGTAAGCAAGTGTTTGACGTTGTTTTGTCATTCCGACGACAATCCTAGGGTCTGCCCTAGTGGGGGTTTCCCGAAAAATCAAAAATCACTTTTAAGTCCGCCATGTCCAGCGACCTGACTCTCCACCAACGCCGCCGTTTGCCTACGGAGGCCGAGTTGGACGGCATTCCGTGGTTCAAATTGCTCGGTCCGGCCGAGCGCAAGCGGGCGATGGCCGAGCTGCGCGTCAGCCATGCCACCCCGAACGACCTCCTCTGTCGGGTTGGCAGGCCTGGCAACTACTGGTTTGGCGTGATCGAGGGTCTGCTCAAGATGAGCACCGACAACATCCAAGGCCAGACCATGACATTTGCCGGTATTCCCACCGGCGGTTGGTTTGGAGAAGGCACGCTGCTCAAGCGGGAGACCTACCGCTACAACATTCAGCCATTGCGCAACAGTGTGGTGGCCGGTGTGCCAGTGGAAACCTTCCATTGGTTGCTGGACCATTCGATCGCTTTCAACCGCTTTGTGATGGACCAGCTCAACGAGCGCCTGGCCCAGTTCATCGCCGCTCGGGAAATTGACCGGATGAGCAGTCCAGACCTGCGTGTGGCGCGCAACCTGGCAGCCTTGTTCAACCCAGTGCTTTACCCATCGGTGGGGCAAGTGTTGCGCATCACCCAGCAAGAGCTGGCCTATTTGGTGGGTTTGTCGCGCCAGCGCGTCAACGAGGCGCTGGCCATGCTGGAGGCCCAGGGGGCCATTCGGGTGGAGTATGGTGGTTTGCGGGTGCTGCACCTTGACGCCCTGCGTTTTGGTACCGATTTGGAGTCGAAATCCAACCAAGCCAAGGCGAAATCAAGCTTCTAAGCTATAAAATACGTAGCAAATGGTCCGCCTATGAAACCCTCTCCTCCGCCGCCTGGTTTTCGCCGCCCGCCTTTGCCTGAGGGCCGCTTGCCGGCACCGGCGCTCAGCCCGCCCAAGCGGGTGCCCGGGCCCGGGACGGCGCGCGCTGGCGCGCGCGGGCCGCTGGCACCGGCGGGGACGTCGGCCACCAGCCGGCTGAACAAGCGCATGGCCGAGCTGGGCCTGTGCTCTCGCCGTGAGGCCGACGACTGGATTGCCCGTGGCTGGGTGCGCGTCAACGGCGCGGTCGCGGTCATGGGCCTGCAGGTCGCGCCCGACGCCGAGATTGAAATTGACCGCGCCGCCCAGGGCCAGCAAGACAGCCGGGTCACCATGCTGCTGCACAAGCCAATTGGCTACGTCAGCGGCCAGGCAGAAGACGGGCACGAACCTGCCGTGGTGCTGGTGAACCCACGCAGCCACTGGCGCGAAGACCTGTGCGGCCTGCGATTCAGCCCGCCGCAATTGCGTGGCCTGGCGCCGGCTGGTCGCCTCGACATCGACTCCACCGGCCTTCTGGTGCTGACACAGGATGGGCGGGTGGCCCGCCAGCTGATCGGCGAAGACTCTGGGGTCGAGAAAGAGTATCTGGTGCGCGTGACCTACGCGCCCGAGGGCTCGGCCCGCGGCCAAAGTGCCACACCGGTGGCGGTCAACGTCCAAGCCGTGTTTCCGTCTGCTCAACTGGCTCGGCTGCGCCACGGCCTGAGCCTGGACGGCCAGCCGCTCAAACCAGCCCAGGTGGACTGGCAGAACCCAGAGCAGCTGCGTTTCGTGCTGACCGAAGGCAAAAAACGCCAGATCCGCCGCATGTGCGAGCTGGTGGGCCTGAAGGTGGTGGGCCTCAAGCGCATCCGCATTGGCCGGGTGGTGCTGGGCAACCTGCCGTTGGGGCAGTGGCGTTACCTCGGACCCAACGAGCGTTTTTAACCGCCGGGCCCGCCGCATCCGGCCGGGCCTTGAAACGGCGTGTGGCGCCCACACATCCGCTGCACGCCAAGCGAACGGCGACCTGTTTCCCACAAAAACCAGACAGACCATGACCAAGCAAACGCTTTCCTTCCAGGCCGAAGTGGCCCAACTGTTGCACCTCGTCACCCACTCGCTTTACTCCAACCGCGAGATTTTTCTGCGCGAATTGATCTCCAACGCCTCCGATGCCTGCGACAAGCTGCGTTTTGAGGCACTCAACAACGCCGGCCTATACGAAGACGCGCCTGAACTGGACGTGCGCGTCACCATCGACAAGTCGGCCCGCACCCTGACCATCACCGACAACGGCATTGGCCTGTCCCAGCAGGAGGCGATCGACAACCTCGGCACGATTGCCAAGAGTGGCACGCGCGAGTTCATGGGCAAGCTGAGCGGCGAGCAAAAGGCCGACGCGCAGCTGATCGGCCAGTTTGGCGTGGGTTTTTACTCGGGCTTCATCGTGGCCAACAAGATCACCGTCGAGTCCCGCCGTGCCGGTGCGCCAACCAGCGAGGGCGTGCGCTGGATCAGCGGCGGCACCGGCGACTTTGATGTGGAGACCATTGAGCGTGCCCAGCGCGGCACCAGCGTCATCCTGCACCTGCGCGAAGACGCCGGCGATTACCTGGACGCGTGGACCGTCAAGGGCATCATCGGTAAGTACTCCGACCACATCTCGCTGCCCATCCTGATGGAGAAACAGGAATGGAAAGCAGGTGAAAACGACCAGCCCGGCGAGATGGTGAAAACTGGCGAATGGGAAACCGTCAACCAAGCCAGCGCACTCTGGGCGCGTGCCAAGAAAGACATCACGGCCGAGCAGTACCAGAACTTCTACAAACAGATCGCGCTCGACCACGAGAACCCGCTGGCCTGGAGCCACAACCGCGTGGAAGGCGGCACCGAGTACACCCAGCTTCTCTACATCCCGGCCACGGCGCCGAACGACCTGTACATGCGTGACAAGGTGGCGGGCGTGAAGCTGTATGTGAAGCGCGTCTTCATCATGGACGACGCCGAGGCGTTGATGCCTGGCTATCTGCGTTTCGTCAAAGGTGTGGTCGACTCGGCTGACCTGCCACTCAACGTCAGCCGCGAGTTGCTGCAGGAGAGCCGCGACGTGAAGGCCATCCGTGAGGGCTGTACCAAGCGCGTGCTGGGCATGCTGGAAGACCTGGCCAAATACGACACACCCGCCACCGACGCGGATGGCGTGACCGACGTGCTCAGCGAGGAAGACAAAGCCAAAGCCGGCCAGTACGGCAAGTTCTACGCCGAGTTTGGCGCGGTATTGAAGGAGGGTCTGACGGAAGACTTTGCCAACCGCGAGCGCATCGCCAAACTGCTGCGCTACGCCTCCACCACCAGCGACACGGTGAGCGTATCGTTTGCGGACTACAAAGCCCGCATGAAGGACGGCCAGGAGGCGATTTACTACATCACTGCCGACAATTTGGCCGCCGCCCAAAACAGCCCGCAGCTCGAGTTGTTCCGCAAAAAGGGCATCGAGGTGCTGCTGATGACGGACCGGGTGGACGAGTGGGCGCTGAACTACTTGCGCGAGTTCGACGGTACGCCCTTGCAAAGCGTGGCCAAGGGCGCGGTGGACCTGGGCAAACTGCAGGACGAAGCTGAAAAGAAGGCCGCTGAAGACGCGGCCGAAACCTTCAAGCCGGTGTTGGCCAAGTTGAAAGAAGCGCTGAAAGACAAGGCGCAGGACGTGCGCGTGACCACCCGCCTGGTCGACTCTCCCGCTTGCCTCGTGGTGCAAGACGGCGGCATCAGCACCCAGCTGG
>CAZANT010000128.1:0-7211 GCA_964486575.1 uncultured Burkholderiaceae bacterium
CGGCCACGTCGGTGCACACCAGCAGATCCACCTCGCCCTTCTTGAACGCGTCCAGTGCCTTCAACCGCTCGTCCTGGCTCTTGTCGCCGTGCAGGGCCGTGGTCTTCAGGCCCTCGCGCTCCAGAGAACGGGCGAGACGGGCACAACCAAGCTTGCTGTTGACGAAAACAAACGCTTGCTTCATGCCGCGCTGGCGCAGGATCTGGTGCAACGCGCGGCGCTTGTCATCATCGCCCACGCTGTAGAAGTGCTGCTCGACCGTGGATGCGGTGGCGTTGGAACGGGCCACCTCGATGGTGACCGGGTCTTGCAAATAGCTGCTGGCCAGGCGCTTGATCTCGGGCGAGAACGTGGCCGAGAACAACAGCGTGGTGCGCTGTTTGGGCAGGTAACTCAGGATGCGCTGCAGGTCAGGCAGAAAACCGATGTCCAGCATGCGGTCGGCCTCGTCGAGCACCACGTACTCAACCTGGTTCAGCACCGCGTTCTTGGCCTCGATGTGGTCCAGCAAGCGGCCAGGCGTGGCCACCAGCACCTCGACGCCTTTTTTGAGCTCAAGCGTTTGCGGCTTCATGTCCATGCCACCGAACACCACCGCGCTGCGCAGGTTGGTGTACTTGGCGTAAAGCTTCACCTGTTGGGCAACCTGGTCGGCCAGTTCGCGGGTGGGCAACAGCACCAACGCACGCACCGGGTGCCGCGCGGGCGAAGTGGACGCGTTTTCGTGCTTCATCATCCGCTGCAACAGGGGCAGCGAGAAGGCGGCGGTTTTGCCGGTGCCAGTCTGCGCGGCGCCCATCACGTCGCGCCCTTGGAGCACCACGGGTATTGCCTGCGCCTGGATCGGGGTCATGGACTCGTAGCCCATTTCGGCCACGGCCCGCGACAGCGGCTCGGCCAGTTGAAGTTGCGAAAAAGAATCGGTGCGCGGATCGGTCATCTATACATCAGGATGGTGCTATCAAACCGATAGCTGGCTGAGCCCTGCAGTCAAGGGCAAACCCTGATTATCGCCGATTGTCACAGCGCCCGTGTGCTGAAAGTGTCACAGGCCTTCACGCTACCGGTCTTCAGGCCGTTGTCAAACCAGCGCTGGCGCTGGGCGCTGGTGCCGTGGGTAAAGCTGTCGGGCACCACCGCACCGCCCGCCGCCCGCTGCAGCGCATCGTCGCCGATGCGGGCGGCCGCGTTCATGGCCTCGGCCACATCGCCATGCTCCAAGATTTGGCGGGCATTGTTGGCATGGTTTGCCCATACGCCTGCGAGGCAGTCGGCCTGCAATTCGAGTCGCACACTCAGGGCATTTTGTTCGCTCTGGCTCACACGGCCGCGCATTTGTTCCACCTTGCCGCTGATGCCGAGGAGGTGCTGCACATGGTGACCCACCTCGTGGGCGATAACATAAGCTTGGGCAAAGTCACCGGGTGCGCCCAGGCGGTTTTTCAGCGTTTCATAAAGGCCCAGGTCAATGTAGACCTTCTGGTCCCCGGGACAGTAAAACGGCCCCATGGCGGTTTGCCCCTGGCCACAGGCAGTGCGCGTGGCGCCCCGAAACAGCACCAGCCGAGGGGCCTGGTAGCTGCCTCCCCGCTCGCTGAACACGCTGCTCCACACATCTTCGGTGTCAGCCAGCACGGTGGACACAAACCTGGCAAGGCGGTCGTCGGCCGGGGGGCGTGGTGCGGGGGCCTCGACTTGCACTGGCGCGTCACCCTGGCTGCTGAGCAGGCCCAGCAACGTCAGCGGGTTGATGCCCAACACCCAGCCGCCCAGCAACGCCACCACCAGGGTCCCAATGCCGATGCTGCGCCCACCCAGCAGGCCGCCGCCACCGAATCCACTCCCACCGCCGCCTTCATCGCGGCGGTCTTCGACGTTGTCGGACTCGCGGTTGCCTTCCCATTTCATGCGTGTGCTCCTGCGCTACAGTCGTTCGATGGTAACCAGCGTCGGCCACCCCACCCGCGTCCAACCCACGGTATTGCTGACCGGCTTTGACCCTTTTGGCCACGAGCCGGTGAACCCCAGCGGAATGGCGGTGCAGGCCTTGCACGGTCAAGAAGTGCTGGGCCATACGCTGGTGGGGGCAGTGCTGCCCACGGTGTTTCATGGCGCACTGGACACGCTCAGGGAGCTGGTGCTTTCCCATCAACCGGTTTTGGTGGTGTGTGTGGGTCTGGCAGGCGGACGACCCGGGCTGTCACTGGAGCGGGTGGCCTTGAATCTGGACGACGCGCGCATTCCAGATAATGCAGGCGTGCAGCCGGTGGACACGGCGGTGGTGGCCGGGGGGCCGGCCGCTTACTTCAGCAGCCTGCCAGTCAAAGCCATGTGCGCGGCCTTGCGGGCCCACGGTTTTGAGGTGGCCGTGTCCCACAGCGCGGGCACGTTTGTTTGCAACCATGTCTTTTACGGACTGATGCACACCCTGGCCAGCCAACGGGGCACACCGGTTTGCCGTGGGGGGTTCATCCACGTGCCGCACCTACAGAGCGCCGCACATCCCACGGGTTGGCCCTTGGCGCGCCTCGTGGATGCCTTGCGGCTTGCGGTGCAGTGTGCGTTGCGCACGCCGACCGACCTGCCCCTGGCCGCGGGCGAACTGCCTTAGTTGGCGGCCAGCCGCACCGGCAATATGCCGGCATGTGCATTCGCCATGGGCAGGCTTAGTTGAATCAGGGCGGAGGGGTCGCGGTCGCCCGCTTGGCGGGTCGCCACTTTGTCCAAGCAGCGGTTGCGCGCCGCGAAGTTGCCCGCGTGGGCGCATTCCAGCGAAGCCACTGCAGCGAGGTGCGCCACCTTGTCGCGCGCTGTGGCCTTGTTGACCTGGCCTTGTACCAGCATGCCCATGGTGAACAGCATCACCACCATGGCCGCCACCGCCGCGAACAACACCAGGGTGTGCGGGCGGGACAGTGTCTGAATGCGGCGGATGAGCCGGGTGCGTGTGGATGCCATATCAACCTGGTGCTTTCTGTTCAAAAGGAACTGAAAGTGATGGTAGGCAAGCTCGGCACGGCGCGCAGTGGCCATTGGTCGCAACCCGATGTAGGACGGTGCCGACGTCGCCGGCACGGGTCGGCTCAGGCCTTGGGCAGGGTCACGCCGCGTTGGCCTTGGTACTTGCCGCCGCGGTCCTTGTAGCTGGTCTCGCAGACGTCGTCTTTGTCGCTCTCAAAGAACAGCACCTGGGCGCAGCCTTCACCGGCATAGATTTTGGCTGGCAGCGGCGTGGTGTTGGAGAACTCCAGCGTCACGTAACCCTCCCACTCGGGCTCGAACGGGGTCACATTGACGATGATGCCGCAGCGTGCGTAGGTGCTCTTGCCCAGGCAGATGGTCAACACATTGCGCGGGATGCGGAAGTACTCGACCGTGCGGGCCAGCGCAAAACTGTTGGGCGGGATGATGCAGCTGTCGCCGTGGAAATCAACGAAGCTTTTTTCGTCAAAGTTCTTTGGATCGACCACGGTGCTGTGGATGTTGGTGAAGACCTTGAACTCGGGCGCGCAGCGGATGTCGTAGCCGTAGCTGCTGGTGCCGTAGCTGATGATCTTGTGGCCCTCGCGCTCGCGGATTTGCCCGGGCTCAAAGGGCTCGATCATGCCAGTGGATTCGGCCATGCGGCGGATCCATTTGTCGCTCTTGATGCTCATGGGTGGGTCTCGGAAAAGTTAAGTCGGGCGGCGCAGCGTGCAGCCGTCGCCAGTGGAGTCGCGCCACACCCGCACCGCCACCAAGGCCGGCAGGTCGGCCTGCAGCTGGCCCAAGATGAAACTGCACAGGTTCTCCAGCGTAGGTACACCCAAGCCGGGCAGTTCGTCGAGGAACACGTGGTCCAGACGGGTGCGGAGTTGCTCGATGTGCTGGCGCACCAGGCCGAGGTCCACCACCATGCCCGTGGCGGCGTCGGGCACACCTTCGAGCAGCAGTTCCGCCCAGTAGGTGTGGCCATGGATGCGCTTGCTGCTGTTGGCCTCGTCGACCGGGCGGCTGGCGCGGTTCAGGGTGTGGGCGGCGTCGAAATAAAAGCGCTGGCTAAGCTGGTGCATCAATGGGCTTTCAACGGATGCCGGTGATTTTGTGGGTTTGCAGGCTCAGGCGCCAGGCGGGGCGCGCCAGGCACAGCGCGATGCTGGCCTGGATATTCTGGGCCCGCAGGGGGCCGTCCATGGGCTGCAGGTAGCGGTGGCTGAAACGCGCCGCCTCCAACTCGGCCCACTCAAAGCCGGGCTGGGGCCACACCACTTTCAGTTCCTGGCCTTCACGCTGCACCCAGTCGGCACCGGCCTTGGGGCTGACGCACAGCCAGTCTATGCCTTCGGGCGCAGCGATGGTGCCATTGGTTTCCACAGCGATGCGAAAGCCCTGCGAATGCAACGCGGCCACCAGCGCGGCATCCACCTGCAGCAGGGGCTCGCCGCCGGTCAACACCACAAAGCGGTGGTCGTACAGGTCGGTCGGCCAGAGCGCGGCCACGGTCTGCGCCAGGGCGTCGGCGCTGGCGAACTTGCCGCCGAGGGTGCCGTCGGTACCCACAAAGTCGGTGTCGCAAAACCGGCAGGTGGCCTGGGCGCGGTCTTCCTCCCGCCCGCTCCACAGGTTGCAACCGGCAAAGCGGCAAAACACCGCTGGCCGCCCGGCGTTGGCGCCCTCGCCTTGCAGCGTGTAGAAAATCTCTTTGACTTGGTAACTCATGGCGTCTGGCGGGTGCGGCGCGGGCAACAGGCCCAACGCCACCGGCTTTGAACAGGCCGGGCCCGGTTGACACGGGCCATCCATTTTACGGGCGAGCCATACGGAGTATTCAACCCGCCTCGCGCCGCCAACTGCTCTTAATTCAATAGCATTCTCACCAGATTCCACTGCGGCTTGCTACTGTATCGACGATATTCTGGCGGCCGGGAAGTTGTGCTGGCCATTTTCGGCGATACAACCTGGGTACGCCTTGGGTGGTGCGGGCGATGGCGACAACTGGGCAGCAAAACGGGCCGATTTCATCCCTTCACTACCTGCCTGCGTGGCCAGAATGGGTGGGCATGACACACCGCCCCCTGCCCCGAATTTGGCCCGCTTCGGCGTGGGTCTGTGCGCTGACACTGGCACTGAGCGCCTGTGGCGGTGGTGGCAACGACGAAAATCAAACCAGCGGCGGCACCGCCACCCTTGCCGCCGCAGGCGTTACCGCCGCCCCAACGCTCAGCCCCGAGGCCACCGCCATCCAGCGGCTGAACACCGAGCGTGGCAACTGCGGTTTTGGCACCTTGTTGCCCAACAGCTTGCTCGACCAGGCCGCCCTTAACCACGCCAACTACAACGCCTACCAGGCCTCGCTCGGTGTGCTGGCTGGGCACGTGGAAGCCGTGGGCCAGCCCCTGTTCACCGGCGTTACGCTGTTTGACCGAGCGCTGTTTGTGGGTTACGCCTACCGCGACCTGTGGGAAAACGTCACCACGCTCTACTGGCGTAATGTCAGCGGCCCGCTGAACACCGTGCCGCTGGCCACCTACGCCGACGAGCGCACCCGTGGCCTCTTGACCTCGGTCTACCACCTCAAGGGCATGCTGGTGGCCACCCGCGACGTGGGTGTGGCCGTGCTGCACAAACCGTTTGGCAGCACGGTGGTTCGCAACATGGTGGTGGAACTGGGCACGCCTTTGCTGGCGCCTGCGCCCCCGGCACAAACCGGTGTGCTCAGCTACCCGTGTGAAGGTACCCAGGGTGCGATGGCGGCGTTCACGCCGTCCGGTGAAACCCCCAACCCCAAGCCAGGCTTTGTGGGTGACATCGGCACGCCGATTTACCTGCGTGCGCCCGGCAACGACCGCATCAGCATCACGTCATTCGCAGTCACCGAATGGGCCACCGGCCGAGCCATTCCCGCGCAGACCATGACGCTGGCCAACGACCCGGTGCAGTGGCTGAGCGTGAACGACGCGTTCATCCTGCCCGACGCACCGCTGACCCCGAACCTACGCTACCGGGTGCGGGTGGGTGGGATGGCAGGGTCAGTGGCGTACAGCCTGGATTTCTCGTTCACGCCGTCGTGAACTGGCACGCTGGCAGCGCTCAGTAAAGTGTGTCGCGCTGGCGGGCGGGCAGTTCACTGTCGTACCTTGCGGCGTCGATCGCGGCATCGGTCAGGGCCGACAAGATGGTACCTGGCGTAGGCACGGCGGCCGGCCGCTCAGAGGGAACACCGTGCCACAACCCTGACCGCTGGATCGCCCGGGCGCACTGAAAATACACCGCCTCCACCGTGACCACCAACACACACCGAGGTGGTTGGCCCTTGACGACGAAACGCTGCAGCAACGACGGCGCAACCGAAATTACGGCCCGGCCGTTCACGCGCAAGGACTCAGCCACACCAGGAATCAGAAACAGCAGCGCCACACGCGGGTCGGTCAACAGGTTGTGCAGGCTGTCGACCCGGTTGTTGCCTCGCCGCTCGGGGAGCAACAAAGTGGTGGGATTCTCGACCACCACAAACCCGGGCGCATCGCCCCGTGGCGACGCATCCAACCCACCGGGACCGCTGGTGGCCAGCACCGCAAACGGCGAGGCCTCGATCATGGCTTGGTAATGCGGGTGCACCTGTGGCACTTCCTTGCGAATGGACGCCTCGCCCACCGCACCGAACAACCGCGCGAGTTCTTCGGATGTGGTGATGTGGTGGGCGTCGGGTTCGGCCATGGGCCACAGTGTAGCCGTCACCCCGCGGTAACGATCCAGCCTTCCAGGGGGTCCATGGTCGCCGGCAGACCGTAGCAAGGTGCGCCCTGCTGCTGGGCCCAAGCGGCCTGCAGCAGGCACAGCGTGGCGTCGAGTGCGTCGCCGCTGGCGTCGTCGGTCAGGGCATCGCGTTGGGCGTGGCTGAGCTTCAGGCGCAGACCGAGCCGGGTCTGGCCATTTTCCAGCGCAGTGATCAGGTCTTTGCGGGCGATCAGGCGCTCGGCGGTCTGCTTGGCCTTGTCGTCGCTTTTGTAGCTGCGGCTGCCCAACACCTCCCGCGCCAGCAGGCCAGGGTAGGCTTCCAGTGCCACGCGGCCGGTGTCGCCAAAGTGCAAGCCCGGCAGGTGCACACCGGCTGCCAGCAAGGGCGGCACGCCGGCGTGCAGCATGAAGGCCACCGGCGGGTTGACCCACTTCATGCTGGGGCTGGAACCGGCAGGCCCGTCGGTGGCGCGGTGGGCGAACTTGCCGCCCAC
>CAZANT010000129.1:0-7165 GCA_964486575.1 uncultured Burkholderiaceae bacterium
CTATTACAACCAAGCAAACGCCCCGGTCAGCGATCGGGGCGTTTTGTTTTTGGTGCTCAGTTTTTGCCTTGCCGCTAGCGCAAGCGCCCCTCCAGTTTTGTCGAAGTGCGGTTTTACGCGTTGTACACAATGCCCTTGTGCGTACGTGCGGCCCCAGAACTTTCCAGCGCAGTCAACAGCTCGTCTACCCACGCGCCGATGTCGACGTGCGCAAAATGTGTGCGGTGTAGCTGTTGTAGGTAGTGGGTGGCCGTCGCCCAGTCGGACAGTTTCTGGTACTCAACGCGCTGCAGTTCGAGCAGTTTGAATTTCAATAGCACCTTGCCCGCATGCAACGCATGTTTGTTTGGGTTTTTCATGAACCCGTCAAGCCGCTTGCGTGCCAACGCTAACGCAGTTTCAACATCGCCAAATACGCGGCCATGGCCTGGTATGACGATGCGTGGTTGCAGTGCGTCGATCAGATCCAGCGTCTTCGCCACGTCCTCGAACCCAGCTTCGCCCTCAATTTCAGGGAAGATGACCCCAAACCCGTTCTCCCAAAGTGCATCACCAGATACCAGTACACCGTAGTCTGGCTGGAACAGGACGATGGCGTCGGGGTCGTGGCCTGGCGCGCTGTGCACCTGCCAAGTCCAGTCGCCTAGGGCGATGTTATCGCCGGTCCGAACCACTTCGTCGTAACCGAACGCGGGGCACTGCTGTCCTGTGGGCTCGTAGCCCAAGGCAACAGGGTCCCATTCAAGTACCTGTGCAGCCAGGCCATGGGGTATGTAGGTTTTGAGTTCAGGGTAGGCGTGCTGCAGACCTGCGTTGCCGCCACAGTGGTCACTGTGCAAATGCGTATTGACCAACACATGCAAGGTTTTGCTTGCCAAAACCTCTTGTACGAGCGAGACGGTTTGGTTCGCGTGGGTCGCGTAGCCGCTGTCAATCAAGGCGTTGCCGTGTTTGCCGGTACAGAGGATATTGTTGGACGACAGCCAGCCGCGTTCGAAGACTGCGACTCCGGGTGGAAGTTTTAATGCGGTGTTCATGAGGTTATCGATCAACGGTTTGCCCCCAAAGTATCGCAGCGCCGCGCGGCCCACTTCCGCTGTGCTGCAATGTCGTCCTCAGCGCGTTGGCGGCGTCAGGCAAAGACGCGTGAAAGAGTGTGTCGAGCCAAAAACCTTCGCGTTGCGCAATCAAATCAAGAAATGCCTGTGCACCACCTGGCTGCTTGGTGAGCGCGGCGAAAGTGTCGAATCCGGCCTCTAAAAACTGCTGTAGCGCACCCATTCCTGCCGCATGCGCAGGCCTACGCATCAACTTCAGCAGGGTCCGCAGTCCGGGTGTGCGTGTTAGTCTGGCTAAATCCTCGCCAAGCGCCAATACGGCTTGCAGTTGGTGGCGGCGCTGCGCTTCGTGTCCAACCTTCCGCCAGGCGAAAAGGTACCGAGATGCTTCATCGGAGCCAGTGGACTGATCTCTACGAGAATCGACCAAGGCGGTGGCTACGGCCTGATCCAGTTCCTCGGTCAACGCATGAAGGTCGGCCAGTGCGCAGGCCGTGCCCACCACGGCAGCGGGAAATACCTTCGGCAACGTACTGGCAATGCGGGAAAACTGGGTGTCACGCGCCGAAAAATCGCGGTCGGCATACAGCTCATCCAAAAAAAACCGGGCTGCTGCTGCGTAGTTGGCATCTGTAAGCAAGTCGCTGTAAGTGCCGCTGAAGCGCTGGCTTTGCAGTGATTTGGTGGCCGATACGGCTTGACGCAGCTCAGGGCTGGCGGCTCGCTCGACGCGCAGCTGCGAAACCGAGTCGAGTGCACAGCGGATGCTGTCGGTGGGCTTGTTGACCTTGCGCATGCGAGGGATTGTGCCGATGTCAGCTAGACGACACGCTCTAGGTGCACGGCTCATGACAATGCGATAGTAGAACCATGCAAAGAAGAACCATACTTAAACTGGGTGCGGCCGGTTCGGTGGCCATCGGTTTGGCAGGTCTGGCGGCGGCACAGTGGGACACACCACTCCGACAGGGCAAGCTATCGCTCGCCTCGCGCAGCATTTTCCGCAGCGTCTCCGACGCAATGCTCGATGGGTGCCTGCCCGCCGCAGCTGCTGCCCGATCCGTCGCACTCGACGGCTTGCTGCTGCGGATAGAAGACCTGATCAAGGGGCTGCCCGGCGCCACACAAGACGAGCTGGCCGAACTGTTGTCCGTGCTCTCGCTGGGCGTGGGTCGAGTCGCCCTGTTCGGCCTGTTTTCACCGTTCGAACAGACACCCATCCCCAAATTGCAAGCGCAATTGCAGGCCATGCGAACATCCAACCTGGGCCTGCGCCAGCAGGTCTACCACGCGTTCCACGACGTTGTGAATAGCGCCTATTTTGCCGATCCGGGGACCTGGGCCCTGATGGGTTACGGCGGCCCTATCAAGTTGTAAAGCGATACACATGAGTTCATTTCCCGACCCGATCCGCGAGGGCTTGAAACGCGGCTGGAAAGTGCTGGGCGGCCCGCACGGGGCATTGCCTGCACGCGTCGAATGCGATGTGGCCATCATCGGCAGCGGCGCCGGTGCCGGTGTGACGGCCGAACTGATGACCAAAGCCGGTTTGCGCGTGGTCATTGTGGAGGAAGGCCCGTTGCGCAGCAGCAGTGACTTCAAACAACTCGAAAGCGTCGCCTACCCAGACTTGTACCAAGAAAGCGGCGCGCGCAAGACCAAAGACAAGGGCATCACCATCCTGCAGGGCCGCTGCGTTGGTGGTTCCACCACGGTGAACTGGACCAGTTCCTTCCGTACGCCCGGCGACACACTCGCGTACTGGCAGTCCAAGTTTGGGCTCGACAGCTACTCGCACGAACAACTTGGCCCATATTTCGCGCAGGCCGAAAAACGGCTCGGCATAGCGCCTTGGACTTTGGCGCCCAACGAAAACAACGAAGCCTTGCGCCGCGGTGCCAACCGCATCAACGTCTCCAGCGCGGTGATCCCCCGCAACGTCAAGGGCTGCGCCAACCTGGGCTCGTGCGGCATGGGCTGCCCGACCAATGCCAAGCAGTCGATGCTGGTCACCACCATCCCTGCAGCGCTCAACGAGGGCGCGCAGTTGTGGGTAGAGACCCGTGCCGAGCGGCTGGAACTGACCGGTGACAAGGTCAGCGCCTTGTGGGTGCGCGCTGTGTCCCCCAACGGCACGCCCTTGGCAGGGACCGGCAGCCAGGTTGTGGCAAAACACTATGTGCTGGCGGCTGGTGCGATCAACTCGCCCGCCGTGCTGTTGCGTTCCAAAGCGCCAGACCCGTACAAGCTGCTGGGCAAACGCACTTTCCTGCATCCCGTGGTGTTGTCGGCCGGCCTGATGCCCCACAAGGTGGAGGGCTGGAACGGTGCGCCACAGACGGTGTATTCCGACCACTTCCTCACCACGCAGGCGCTGGACGGGCCGATGGGTTACAAAATCGAAGCGCCGCCGGTGCACCCGTTGATCTTCGCATCCACCTTGCCGGGGTTTGGCAAAACGCAGGCCGAGTTGTTGGGTCAACTGCCAAACACCCATGTGCTGCTGGCGCTGCTGCGAGATGGTTTCCATGACGAGTCGCGCGGCGGCGTCGTGGCACTGCGCAAGGACGGCTCGCCTGTGCTGGACTATCCGCTCACGACCTTCGTGATGGAAGGCGCACGGCGCGCATTGTTGTCCATGGCCGAGCTCCAGTTCGCCGCCGGCGCGACCCAGGTCTTTCCGGTTCACGAAACTGCCAAGCCCTACGGATCCTGGGCCGAAGCCAAACAGGCCATCAACGAACTGCCGATGAAGCCGTTGCTGGCCAAGGTGGTCTGCGCCCACGTGATGGGTGGCTGTGGCATGGGCGGCACCGAGGCGCTGGGCGTGACCCGGCCCGATGGCCAACACTGGCAACTGGCCAACCTGTCGGTGCACGACGGTTCGGTCTTCCCCACCAGCATTGGCGCCAACCCGCAGCTCTCCATTTACGGCGCTGTGAACCGGATGGCGCAAGCCCTGACCAAACGCCTGACGGGCCGCGACGTGGTGCTTGCCTGAGCATGCTGGCGCGGTTGCAACGCGCCATCTGCGCGGCGCTGCTGGTGCTGGCATCGGCGCTGGCTTACTGGCTCTGGCCGAAGGGCGCGCAATGGGCCAGTGCCGGTTTTTTGGGCGTGGTGTTTTTCTACGTAGCGCTGTTCGCGGTGGAGTTCTCGCTGCTGAACTTCATCAACCGGGGCTCTGGCGTGCCGCTTGCCTCACCGGCGCAGCTGCTGAATGCGGCGCTGCGGGAAACGGTGGTGGCGTTCCAGACCTTTGGCTGGCGACAGCCGTTTCGTTCCAATCAGATTCCTGACCACCTGCCTAAGCTGCCATCGGGTGAGGTCGGTCCGCGCGGCGTGGTGCTGGTGCATGGCTTTGTCTGCAACCGGGGTTTTTGGAACCCCTGGTTTCCGGTGCTGCGGGAACGGGGGCATGCCTTTGTGGCAGTCAACCTCGAACCGGTGTTTGGCTCGATCGATGGCCACTTACATCAGATGGACCAAGCGGTCCAGCGGGTGCGGGAAGCCACTGGCCAACCGCCGCTACTGGTGTGCCACAGCATGGGTGGCCTGGTGGCGCGGTCCTGGCTGCGGGCGCGGGCCGGCGAAGCTGCTGTGCCAGCCGGTGCGCTGGCCATCTACGGGGTGGTGACCTTGGGAAGCCCGCACCACGGCACCTGGTTCGCCCGGTTTGGCCATGGCACCAATGGTCGGCAGATGCGTCTGCGCAGCCGATGGCTGACCGAACTGGCCGAAGCCGAGCCGGCAGCGCGGCGCGCGCTGTTCACCTGCTGGTATTCCAATGCCGACAACATTGTGGCGCCCCCATCGACGGCGACGCTGGCGGACGCGGACAACCGCCTGATGGTCGGTGCCGGCCATGTGGACCTCGCCCACCGGCCTGCGGTTTGGCATGACGTACTGGGCCGGTTGGCGTCCTGACCGCTCGGCCGGCACGCTTTGCGGCGCCACAATGCCCCTGTGAGCGACCGTTCGTCTGATATTGCTGCTCTGCAGCAAATTTATTCTGCTATAAATAACATAGCTTTTTCGCCAGGAAATACAGAGGCTTCAGGCCAATTTGGCTTGAAAATGGGTGAATATGAACCTGCAAAGGCCGTCAACTTGACCCTTGGCCGAGCGTTTATGGGTTGCCCAGCCTAAGTAATAACCCTAGTATAAAAGCCATGGTTCAAGCCACGTCGCTCATCAAAGCCTCGCTCAACGCGGGTCGGGAGATGCTGCGCCGGACGCCAAAGCCCGAGGCCGTTGGGGTTCCTAAGGACAAGCCGTCGGTGATTGTTCCCATCCGCTCGCTTGGCCCCAGCCACCGCGCGCGGATTGCGGCCCACCTGTTATCCCTCTCGCCCGCTGACCGTTACCTGCGCTTTGGCTACGCCGCCAGCGACGTGCAAGTCCAGCACTATGCCGACCACCTTAACTTTGAGCGCGACGAGATTTTTGGCATCTACAACCGCCGACTCGAGCTCATCGCCATGGCCCACCTGGCGTTTTCACCCGACCCGAAGTGCGAGGCCTGCGCCGAGTTTGGTGTGTCGGTGCTGAAGACAGCGCGTGGCCGAGGTTATGGCGCGCGGCTGTTTGAGCGGGCGGTGATCCATGCCCGCAACGAAGACGTCAAACTGCTTTTCATCCACGCTCTGACGGAAAACACCGCGATGCTGAAAATCGCGCGCAATGCAGGCGCCTCGGTGGAGCGCAATGGCTCGGAGTCCGACGCCTACCTCAAGCTACCGCCAGCAGACCTGGACTCCCGCATGACGGAAATTGTGGAAGAGCACTTTGCCCAGACCGACTACCGGCTCAAAGTGCAGGCCAAGCAGTTTTGGGACTTTTTGTCCACGGTGCAGGAGGTTCGCAGTGGCGTGCGCGAGGGCCGCCACAAGTCTGGCACCTGAGTGGCCGGCTGTTTAGACAAGGCCGTAGGCTGGCGGGGCGTCATGGCAATCCGCTATCCTTGTGGTTCCTTCACTACCGCACACACCAGTGTCAGATCCCCACCCGGCACGCCATGAGCGCGAGCCCCATCAGGACAAACGCAGCTTTCTGCAGAAAGTGGCCGAGTTTCTCCACCCCGGTCCCGACTCCAAAGACGAGCTGATCGAAACCCTCGCTGAAGCCCAGGACAACGACATCATCGGCGCCGAATCGCGGGCCATGCTCGAAGGCGTGATCCGGATGGCCGACATGACAGCCGGCGACGTGATGGTGCCTGCCACGCGGATGGACCTGATCGACATCGACGCCTCGTACGACGACCTTTTGCACCTGGTGATCGATACAGCGCACTCGCGCTTCCCAGTGTTCGAGAGCGACAAAGAAAACATCATTGGCACGTTGATGGCCAAGGACTTGCTGAAGCTGCAGCGGGCGCCCGAACTCAACATCCGCGCGTTGCTGCGGCCGGCGGTCTTCATCCCGGAAAGCAAGGGGCTGAACGACCTGTTGCGGGAGTTCCGTGGCAACCGAAACCACCTGGCCATCGTGATTGACGAGTTCGGCCGCACCGCCGGTCTGATCACCATCGAAGACGTGCTGGAAGAGATCGTGGGCGAAATTGAGGACGAGTTCGACATTGCCGAGGACGACGGCGACATCTTTGGCCTGCCTGACAAGACCTACCGCGTGAGCGGTGACACGCTGATCGAACGCATGAATGAGGCCTTTGCGGTCGAGCTCTCACACGACGACGTGGACACCATCGGCGGTTTGGTCGCCCACGAGATGGGGCATGTGCCCAAGCGCGGCGAGCAGTTCGAGATTGCCGGTCTCAAACTCACGGTCTTGCACACCAAAGGTGGCGCGGTGAAATGGTTCAAGGTCGCGCCCGTCCCACCCGCATCGGCCGCCTCATGACTCGGCGGGCCCCCGCCCTGTTGCTGGCCATTCTTGGGGGCAGCCTGCACGCACTGGCCCTCGCCTGGCCATTTTCCTGGGTGCCGCCCGGTGTGTCAGCCGGGCAGCCGGTGTGGTGGCTTCAGGTGCTGTCCTTGGTGCTGCTGGCGGGTCTGCTGCAACGCGCGCCGAGCTGGCCGCAGGCGGCTTTGCGCGGCTGGATGTTCGCGCTGGCCATGCTCACCGGCACCTTTTGGTGGCTCTAC
>CAZANT010000130.1:0-6379 GCA_964486575.1 uncultured Burkholderiaceae bacterium
GGAAGGGAACAAATTTCACTCCGAATCAATTAAGAAGGGAGTCAAGTCCCTCCCCCTGCCAAGGGGGAGGTTAGGAGGGGGTAAGGCTCTTAAAAAATTCTTTCGCCTCGTGAATATCCTTTTGCAACTGTTGCTGTAATTCATCCAATGATGCAAATTTTTTCTCGCTGCGTAATTTTTTATGAAAAATCACATCCATGACTTGCCCATAAATTTTTTGCGAGAAATCAAATAAATGTATCAGTGCGGGTATAGGCGCTGGTGTAAGCAACCTCGGGCAGCGTCTCAAAACCTGCGTTCAAGGCGCGCAGGAAGTTGGAGCCAGGCCTGGCCTGGAACACTGCGGGCTGGCAGCCAGCAAGACAAATCCCGTCGGCGAGCAACGCGCCATGGTGTGCCCCGGCGAGCGAGATCAGGTCTTCCACCAAATTGCGGGTATCTGGCCAGAACCGCAGCACCCAGCGCGGCAACATGCCGCCGACACTGGAGCCTACGATCTGCACTTTTTGCTGTGATCTGCTCGCCATTTGACGCACCGCGTGGACCACGTACTCCGCACTTTCCTGTAAATCGGCGGTGCCCTCGTTGGGCAGACGCACCACACAGTGTGGGATCTGAAGCCTCCGCAGTTCAACGAGCCAGTTCCAGCTGTAATGATTGTCTGGGTTGAGGAAAATACCGGGGACCATCAGCACAGGAGGGCGGCTGGCTTGGTCTAGATCGGCCGAACAAACCAGTGCTGCTTCCAAACGAACGACTGGCGTCACCAGCGCGGGTCCCATTAGGGTGGGCTGTTGCGATGCCGTAGCGCGGATGACGGTTGGCGGTGCTTGCAAGGCCAGCGACGCAACGGTGGTGGGGTTATCGCCGGCCGTGGCACCGGTGTCACCACCCCCGCCGCAGGCAGAAACTGCCAATAGAGGCAAAAGCAGCACGATGAGGTGTTTCATGGTTTTCTCCGGTTGTCAGCGATTGGCGCCGCCAGGTTCGGTGGCGAGGGACTTCGCACCGACCCAATTTAGCACCAAAGACCTCGTTTGCGGGTGCTGGCGCTGGCTGTCCATGCTCTATTTCTGTATCCAAACGCGGTTACCATCCCGGCACCTCCCACCGACCCCTCGGGTGCATCGCGCCGGGTGGGGTTAGCGCTACGCACCCACATGCAACTGCAAGAGATTCTGTATTCCCAAGGTTTTGGCACCCGGCGTGTCTGTGCAGGCCTTATTCAACAGGGCTTCGTGTCGGTAGCCGGTAAAAAAGCTGTCGATGCTGCTATGGATTTTGAAGCGAAGGGCATGGTGTTCAGCGTCCAAGGGGTGACCTGGGAGTACCACGAACCCGCCTACCTGATGCTGTACAAGCCGGCGGGTACCGAGTGTTCGCAAAAACCGTCGACCTACCCAAGCATCTACACCCTGCTGCCGTCGCCGCTGCGACAAAGGCCACAAAAGGGGCCAGTGCAGGGCGTTCAGGCGGTGGGGCGCCTGGACCAAGATACCACCGGTCTGCTGTTGCTGACCGACGACGGTAAATTCATCCACCGCCTGAGCTCGCCGCGCCACCACGTGCCCAAGTTGTATGAGGTGACGACCAAGCACCCAGTGGATGGGACTCAGGTACAGCGCCTGCTCGACGGGGTGGTGCTGGACGACGACCCCAAGCCAGTCCGGGCAGCGGCTTGCGAGGCGACCGACAGCCACCAGCTACGCCTGACGTTGACCGAGGGCAAGTACCACCAGGTCAAACGCATGTTGGCAGCCGTCGGTAACCGGGTCGAGGGCTTGCACCGGTCGCGCATCGGCGAGTTGGCCTTGCCCGATGACCTGTCGCCCGGCCAGTGGCGCTGGTTGCGTAGCCACGACCTGCAAGCGGTAGGTTACCAAGCCCCTGTGTGATTCAGATTTGCCTTGCGCGAAGTGCAGATTCAGCGTGGCGCGCCGCTACACTTCTTCTCCTGTTCCAACCGTTTCAAAGCAGCTTTTTGTGAATCGCACCCTGTCGTTGATTGTTGCCCTCAACATGGTCCTGTGGGCCTCCCTTGCCAGCGCCCAAACTGCACCGCCCATCTTTGTCCTCAACTCGCTCGACGCCAATGTCAGCGTGATCGACCCGGTGACCATGAAGGAAACCCGTCGTTTTGCCACCGGCAAAGAGCCGCACCATCTTTATCTCACGCCGGACGAGAAGTCTTTGATTGTGGGCAACGCCTTGGGCGACTCCTTGACCTTCATCGACCCCCGCACTGCAGAAATTCAACGCGAGATCCGCGGCATTCTGGACCCCTACCACTTGCGGTTCACGCCAGACATGAAATGGTTGATCACCACCGCCAACCGGCTTAACCACATGGACTTTTACCGGTGGGATGGCAAAGAACCGACGTTGGTCAAGCGGGTAAGCACCGGCAAAACCCCCAGCCATCTGTGGACCGACAGCAAAAGCACCCGGGTCTACGCCACCATGCAGGACAGCGATGAGCTGGTGGCGGTCGACATCGCGAGCCAAAGCATCCTGTGGCGCATCCCCACCGGCAAGATGCCTGCCGACGTGTTCGGTACGGCCGACGATCGACTGATCTTGGTGGCACTCACCGGTTCCGACAGCGTGGAAGTATTCGATGTTTCGGGCGCCCAGCCGGTGCTGCAGCGCAGGATCAAAACCGGGGAGGGCGCGCACGCGTTCCGCAGCGCTGGCGACAAGCGCCACGTGTTCGTCAGCAACCGCGTGGCGAACACCGTCAGCAAGATCGACACACAAACCCAGACGGTGGTGGACACCTTTGGCGTGCCCGGCGGACCGGACTGCATGGATGTGACGGCCGATGGCAAAACCCTGTACGTGGGTTCGCGCTGGGCACGCAAATTGACCGTGGTGGACCTGGCCTCACGCAAAGTCGTGGGCCAGGTCGGCGTTGGAAAGTCTCCCCATGGCGTCTGGACGCTGGACCACGCACCGCGCCAGTAGCGCGGCCCTGGTGGGGGCGCTGATGTGGCTGCCTGCAGCCATGGCCAGCAGCCCGCATCCCGCTGTGTGCAACAAGCCCGTCTACCTGACGGTCGACACCGGCCACATGGGTGTGGCCGACCTGTTTGCCGACGTGCTGCAGCGCCAACAGGTAAAAGTCACCTTCTTCCTTGCCAACGAAGCCACGCTGACCGGCGGCACCTCGCTTGACGCGCAGTGGGCGCCCTGGTGGCGCGCCCGGGCCGCCGAGGGACACGCCTTTGCTTCCCACACCTGGGACCACGGCTACTGGCGTGGAGACCTACCCGGTCCGCAATTCCGCATCCGCCAAACGTTTGGCCCGAACGCCAACCAGACGGAAACCTGGACTGCCCAGCGCTACTGCGACGAGCTGCAGCGGCCTGCTCAGCGGCTCAAGGCCATGGCTGGCGTAGACATGCTGCCCCTGTTCCGTGCGCCTGGCGGAAAAACCTCACCGGCCTTGCTTTCGGCTGCCGCGCAGTGCGGTTACCGGCATGTGGGTTGGTCAGAGGCCGGCTTTCTCGGCGACGAGCTGCCCAGTGACCGCTACCCCAATCCGCAGCTGTTGGCCAAGGCCCTGCGCGACATCCGCTCTGGCGATGTCTTGCTTGCTCACCTTGGCATCTGGTCTCGCAAAGATCCCTGGGCGCCAGCAGTGCTGGAGCCTTTGATCGTTGGCTTGAAAGCCAAGGGCTTCTGTTTTGCCACCTTGCCGCAGCACCCCGACTACGCCGCCTGGCTCGCCAGCAGACCCGCTGCCACTGTGAATCGCCCCTGAGATGGACACCCTCACCCAATTGTTTGCCCAGGCGCAACTGACGCTGTTTGAAGCTGTGGTGCAACCCATGGTGTTCGCCGCAGGACAGGGCGCCCTGCTGGAGGACGCCTTCAACGCCACGGGCTGGCTGCTGGTGGGTCTGCTGCAAATTGGCGTGCTTCTGTTGGTGATCGGGCCGCTGCAGCGGTGGCGTCCGGTGGAACCAGTGATCGACCGCGCGGCGATTCGCACCGATGTGCTGTACACCCTGGTGCACCGGCTCGGCGTGTTCCGTCTGGGGCTGTTTTTCACGCTTGACCCTTTGGCCGACGAATTGTTCGGCGCGTTGCGTGCCCAAGGCATTGGCACTTTTCACCTCGACCAACTCTGGCCGGGCGTGACCGATCTGGCGCTGGTCAGTTTCGTCATGTACCTGCTGGTGTTCGACTTTGTGGACTACTGGATCCACCGCGGCCAGCACCACTGGAACTGGTGGTGGTCGCTGCACGCGCTGCACCACTCTCAGCGTCAGATGACGATGTGGAGCGACAACCGCAACCACCTGCTGGACGACGTGCTGCGCGACACCGTGCTCGTGCTGGTGGCGCAGGCCATTGGTGTCGGCCCTGGGCAATTCGTGGCGCTGGTGGCCTTCACCCAACTGAGCGAGAGCTTCCAGCACGCCAACCTTCGGGTCTGGTTTGGCCGGATCGGCGAGCGGCTGTGGGTCAGTCCCCGTTTTCACCGCCTGCACCACAGCATCGGCCTGGGGCACGAATCTCCCGCCAAGCCCGCCAGCACCACGGCCACCCGTCTCGGGGGCCACAACTTCGGCGTGTTGCTGCCGTGGTGGGACATGTTGTTTCGCACCGGCAACTTCGAGTACCGGTTCGACCCGACGGGCATCCGCGATCAGGCCGAATCGGGGCGTGATTACGGCCGTGGCTTCTGGCGTCAGCAATGGCTGGGGTTGAAGCGTCTGGCGGGCAGCGCCTGACCCCGCGGCACGTGGGACTTGGCTGGCGTTTTCCGCCGCCGACACGTGGCGGGGTTATGCTGGCGGCATGAAGCAGATGTTTGATTCTTTCTGGCGTGCCTCGGCCTACTGCTTGCACCCCAGGGTGATCGGGTTGTCTTTCCTGCCGCTGGTGCTGATGGCCACCCTCGCGCTGGGCATGGGCTACTTCTTCTGGGACACGGCCATCGAGGCGGTCAGGGCGTCGCTTGACGGTTCACCGTTGCTCAACACACTCTGGAGCTGGCTGCAAGGCTTGGGCCTGGACAACCTCAAAACAGTGCTGGCACCGCTGATCGTGATTTTTGCCGTCACTCCGGTGATCGTCGTGCTTTCCCTGTTGGTGGTGGCGATTCTGATGACGCCGACCTTGGTGTCGCTGGTGGCCGAGCGGCGCTTTGCGCTGCTGGAGCGAAAAAAAGGCGGGTCAGTGCTGATGGGGTTGCTGTGGTCGCTGGGCTCCACGCTGCTGGCGGTGGTGGCTTTGATCGTGTCTATCCCGCTGTGGCTGGTTCCGCCGCTGATACTGATACTGCCGCCGCTCATTTGGGGCTGGCTCACCTACCGTGTGATGGCGTTCGACGCGCTTGCAGACCACGCCAGCGCCGACGAACGGCGCGAGGTCATGCGACGCCATCGGGGCGCACTGCTGGGCATCGGCATCGTGACCGGTTACCTCGGTGCCGCCCCGAGCCTGTTGTGGGCCTCGGGGGCCTTGTTTGCAGCTGCTTTTGTGATTTTGGTGCCCCTGGCGATCTGGATCTACACCCTGGTGTTTGCCTTTTCCTCGCTCTGGTTCTCGCATTACTGCCTGGCCGCACTGGAAACCCTGCGAGCGGAAGCCGCGCTGATGGCACAGCCTCCCTTGCAACCCGTGTCCCCTGTGCTGACCCATGACGACAACGCCAACCCCGCCCCTTTTCTCCCGCCTCCCTGATTTGCCGCAGGCCATCGGCCTGATCATCATCGGTGACGAAATTCTGTCTGGCAAGCGGGCAGACAAACACCTCACCAAGTGCATCGAGCTGCTTCAGGCCCGCGGGCTCCAACTCGGCTACGCCGACTACGTCGGCGACGTGCCCGAGCGCATCACCCGCACCCTCGCGCGGGCCATGGGCTCGGGAGATCTGGTGTTTTCTTGTGGTGGCATTGGGGCCACGCCCGACGACCACACCCGCCAGTGCGCCGCCAAGGCGGCTGGCCTGCCGTTGGCGCTGCACCCCCGTGCCGAAGCGCTGATTCGCGAGCGCATGCAGGACACGGCGCGTGAGCAGGGCGTGGCCTACGAGCCTGACCGGCCCGACAATGTTCACCGCCTGAACATGGGCGTGTTTCCCGAGGGCGCGCAGATCATCCCCAACCCGTACAACAAGATTCCCGGCTTCAGCCTGGGTCACGTTTATTTCCTGCCGGGGTTTCCAGTCATGGCCTGGCCGATGATGGAATGGGTGCTGGACACCCACTACACCCACCTGTTTCAACGGCATGCGCAGGTCGAGAAGTCGGTGATTGTGCTGGGTTCAATGGAAGCCACACTCACGCCGCTGATGGAGGACATTGAACGTCAATTCAATCCCGTGCGGGTGTTCAGTCTGCCTAGCGTGGACCATCCGGTCTATGGG
>CAZANT010000130.1:6389-7141 GCA_964486575.1 uncultured Burkholderiaceae bacterium
GCCTTGTTGGCGGGTCTGGGGCAGCATGGCGTGGTGCTTGGCCCGCAAATGGTGCGTTAAAGCACAAGCTTGGTGCATTGGGTGTGGGGGCTGATAAATGCATCATTGTGGTGCGTTTGAGCTGATTCTGACAATTTCCAAGCCCGCACAGTGGCGTAAGGTGCCCAAAGTCAGGGCAGAATACGCGCTGCCAAATTCGCGCTGTGAGTTTGTCATGGCATAAAAACTGCATCGATCACCTTGCAGTACATTTTTTAACTACGCACCCTAGGAGAGCTTGATGGCAAAGACCGTCGCAGACGTGATGAAGATGGTGAAAGAGAACGACGTCAAATTTGTTGACTTCCGTTTCACCGACACCCGTGGCAAAGAGCAGCACGTCACCGTGCCCGTGTCGCACTTCGACGAAGACAAATTTGTCTCCGGCCATGCGTTTGACGGTTCGTCCATCGCTGGCTGGAAGGGCATTGAAGCCTCGGACATGCAACTCATGCCCGACGCCGCCACCGCCGTGATTGACCCCTTCTTTGAAGAGCCCACCATCAATCTGACCTGCGACGTGGTCGAACCCGCCGACGGCAAGCCCTACGACCGCGATCCGCGGTCGATCGCCAAGAAAGCCGAAGCCTATCTGAAGGCTTCTGGCCTGGGCGACACCGCCTACTTTGGCCCTGAACCCGAATTCTTCATTTTCGACGACGTGCGCTGGGGCGTCGACATGTCTGGCTGCTTCGTCAAGATTGGTTCGGACG
>CAZANT010000131.1:0-7093 GCA_964486575.1 uncultured Burkholderiaceae bacterium
GCGGTGGTGCTGGCAGGCACCGTCACCGCCTGGCTTGCAGGCCGGGCCGCTGCGAGGCGGGACGCGGTGCTGGCGGTGAAGGAGGACTGGTAATGCACAAACTCCTGCGGCACAACCCACTGCGCCGCGCCCTGCTGCTTTCCGGCCTGGGAGGCACGCTGCTGCCCGCGCGGGCATTGCCACGCTCCCGGTTGCGCTTTCCGCGCGACCACGGCGCGCACCCGGACTTTCGCACCGAGTGGTGGTACATCACCGGCCACGCCAAAGCGGGCGAACGCGAGTTCGGCTTTCAGGTCACCTTCTTTCGGTCGCGCATCGAGGCAACACAAGCCATGACCTCCGGCTTTGCCGCCAAACACTTGGTCTTTGCCCACGCCGCCATCACCGACGTGCAGGGCAACAAGCTCTGGCACGACCAGCGTACCGCCCGCATGTCCGGCAACCCCCAGACCGACCTGGCCAGCGCCAGCGAGACCGACACCGCCATCACCCTGCGCGACTGGTCGCTGGTCCGACGCGACGGCGTGTACGTGGCCACGCTGCGCACCCCCGACTTCAGCCTCGACCTGCGGTTCAGTGAAACCCAAGCCATGGTGCTGCAGGGCGACAAAGGCTTGTCGCGCAAAGGCCCTGACGCGGCCCAGGCCAGCTACTACTACAGCCTGCCGCAACTCACCGCACAAGGCGCACTCACGCTGCAGGGCCAGCGTCACGACGTCACCGGCACCGCCTGGCTGGACCACGAATGGAGCCAGGCGCTGCTCGACCGCCGCGCTGTGGGTTGGGACTGGATCGGCATGAATTTGTTCGACGGCAGCTCACTCATGGCCTACCGCCTGCGCACCGCCACGGGTGAGATGCTGTGGGGTGGTGGCTCGTTTCGCCACCCCAAAAGCGACCTGTTCATTTTCCGGCCCGGCGCGGTGGCCTTCCAGCCCCTGCGGCGCTGGAAGAGCCCCTTCACCGGCACCACCTACCCGGTGGAATGGCTGGTCCGCACCCCGGCCGACTTCTACACCGTCAAGGCGGTCGTCGACGCCCAAGAGCTGGACAGCCGCGCCTCGACCGGCGCCGTGTATTGGGAAGGGCTCAGCCGCCTGTACGACAGCAATGACCGGCTGGTGGGCCAAGGCTACCTGGAGATGACTGGCTACGCCCAGCCGCTGCGGCTCTAGGCCGCCGCGGCTGCACAGCCCCCCGTCCCGATCGCCGTTTCCTTGAGCGCCTTCGCCGAGGAATAGCGGGGGAATCGCCCCCCTGCTCGCGGCTTGAAGCCAGCGCCGCGGTCGGATACTGGCCAGACACCCATGCCCCACTGCGCTACTCGGGCATGACAACCAACGGCCTCACATGAGCTTTGCCCCAAACGTCATTGCGACCTCTCGCGCGCACAGCCTGTTTGCCACCAGCCAGGCGGCATTGAGCCCGCAGGCAGCGGCGGCCCTGTGCCGTTCGGTGGAGTCGGCATTGCTGCAGAACAGTTTGGTGCTGCACTACCAGCCCGTGGTCAGCCTGACGCGCAGCCGGGTGGTGGGCATGGAAGCCCTCTTGCGCTGGAACCACCCCACCCTCGGCGTATTGGCCCCTGGTCACTTCGCCTGCGCCTTTGAGAACCCCCGCCTGGCCGCCAAAATCGGTCTGTTTGTGCTCAAGCGCGCGGTGCAGCAGGCCCAGCAATGGCTGGCCGAGCGGCTGCCGTTTGGCCGCCTCGCCATCAATGTGGTGGCGGCCGATTTTGCCGGTGGCCACTTCGCCGACCACGTGCTCGACAGCTTGGACAGCCACGGCGTGGGCACCAAGCGTTTTGCACTAGAGGTGACCGAAGGCGTGTTTCTGGACAGTGCCGACGGCCATGTCGCCGCCGGTTTGCGCACCTTGCACGACGCCGGGGTGGAAATCGCCTTTGACGATTTCGGCACCGGGTTTGCCTCCCTCACCCATCTGAAAAGCGACTCGATCGACCGGCTGAAGATCGACCGATCCTTCGTCGATGGCCTGGGCCGCAACCGGGCCGACGCGTCCATCGTCGCGGCCATCGTGCAGTTGGGCCGCAACCTTGGCAAGGCCATCACCGCCGAAGGGGTGGAAACTGCCGAGCAGATCGACCTGCTGCGCGGCATGGGTTGCGACGAGTTCCAAGGCTACGCGCTGGCTCGCCCCATGCCCGCCGCCGATGTGCCCGCATTTGTGACCCAATTCGACACTGAGACGCTGCACTTCCGCTCGCCAAGCTATGGTATTCGTAGCAATATCGACAGCCAATTCATGGGCTTGCGGCCGATTTGACCTGAAAATTCGGTGTGCGGGCCAGCGTGGCGCCTGCAGCGGCGGCGCTACACTGCACCATGCCTTCTACTGCCTCCTCCGCGCCCGAGTCTGCCGCCCTGACCTTACCGCCTGGCATCGCCAAACGGGCTACAGCGTCGCCGCGCTCCCTCTCAGGCCTGCGCCCATTCCTGCGGCCTTACCGTGGACGCATCGCGCTGGCCGGGCTGTTCCTGGTGCTGGCAGCAACTGCCACGTTGGTGTTCCCGGTGGCGCTCAAGGGCCTGGTCGACAACGGCTTGGGCCTGGCCGACCGGGGCGCGCAAATCATGGCGCTGAAAACGCATTTTGTGGAACTGTTCCTGGTCGCCGTTGGCCTGGGCGTGTTCTCTGCTGCGCGTTTCTACACGGTCAGCTGGCTCGGTGAGCGGGTCACCGCCGACCTGCGCAACGCCGTCTACAGCCACGTACTGCACCAGAGCCCAGCCTTTTTTGAGACCACCCAGACCGGCGAGGTGCTGAGCCGACTGACCGCCGACACCACGCTGGTGCAAACCGTGGTCGGCTCCTCGCTCAGCATGGGCCTGCGCAATGCCGTGATGGGCGTGGGCGCGCTGGCCATGCTGGTGTACTCCAACCCCTATGTGATGTTCCAGGTGCTCGGAGTGTTGGTGCTGATCGTGTTGCCAAGCGTCTGGTTTGGCCGCCGAGTGCGCAAGCTCTCCCGCGCCAGCCAAGACCGGGTGGCCGACTCCAGCGCGATTGCCGCCGAGGTGCTGAACGCCATCCCAGTGGTGCAGAGCTACACCGCCGAAGGACGCGAGGCCGCGCGCTTTGACAGTTCCACCGACGCTGCCTTCAAAACTGCGGTGCGCCGCACCAAGGCCCGTTCGGTGCTGGTGGCCTTCATCATCATCGCCACCTCCGGGGCCCTGCTCTGGGGCCTGTACCAGGGTACCCAAGCGGTGATGCGCGGTGACATCACCGCCGGTCACCTGGGCCAGACCGTGTTGTACGTGATCATCCTTGCCGGTGCGGCGGGGGTGTTGGGCGAAGTCTATGGCGACCTGCTGCGGGCGGCTGGGGCCACGGAGCGCCTGATGGAGTTACTGGACACCCATTCACCCATCGTTTCGCCCTCGAAGCCCACACCAGTGCCTGCCATTTCTGGCGGAAGCGCCATCGATTTTGAAGCGGTCACCTTCCACTACCCGTCGCGCCCCAGCCAGGCGTCGCTGCAAAACGTGACGCTGCGGGTGGCGCCTGGCGAGACCGTGGCACTGGTGGGGCCGAGCGGCGCCGGCAAAAGCACCGTATTCCAGCTGCTGCTGCGCTTTTACGACCCCGACCCGGCGCCCGACGGCGCGGCACACATTCGCATCGACGGTGTACCCACCCGCGACATGGCGCTGACCGACCTGCGCCAGCGGATTGGCATCGTGCCGCAAGACGCGGTGATTTTCTCGGCCAGCGCGCTGGAGAACATCCGCTACGGCCGGCCCGGTGCGACTGACGACGAGGTTTATGCTGCAGCCCGTGCCGCATTTGCCGACGACTTCCTGCGCGCCCTGCCCGAGGGCTACAACACTTTCCTGGGTGAACGCGGTGTGCGCATCAGCGGCGGCCAACGCCAGCGCATCGCAATTGCCCGGGCGATCCTGAAAAACGCTCCTCTGCTGCTGCTGGACGAAGCCACCAGCGCGCTCGACGCCGAAAGCGAACGGATGGTACAAGCGGCGTTGGAGTCGGCCATGTCGGGACGGACCACCGTGGTGATCGCACACCGGCTGGCCACCGTGCAAAAGGCCGACCGGATCGTGGTGCTGGACCATGGCCGCGTGGTGGAACAGGGCACACACGAGGCGTTGGTTGCCGCCAATGGGGTCTACGCGCGGCTGGCGGCGCTGCAGTTCACCCGTTGAGCCGCTGCAGCTACTGCAGCGTATTTTTAAGCGCGTCGGGTAAAGGCAGCGGCAACACGGCAATGCCCTCCTCTCGCAGCGCGGCGGTTTCTTCGGCAGTGGCTTGGCCCCGGATCGCGCGGACGTCGGACTCGCCGTGGTGGATCCGCCGCGCTTCCTCGGCAAACCGGTCACCCACATCGTCGGTGTTGGCTACTACATGCCGAAGCACATTGAGCCACCGCGCCTGCAACTGGGCTTTAAGCGGTGGCGGCGTAGACGCTACCCCAACGGAGGCCTCTTGCCCTGCTCCGAGGTTCAGGCGCGGTGCACTCAGGCGCTTGGCGACGGTACTGTTGCCGCACAGCGGGCAGGCGACCAGCCCGCGAGACAGCTGGTCCTGAAAGTCGTCTTCCGAAGCGAACCAGCCTTCAAACAGATGCTGGTGCGCGCATTCGAGGTCAAGAACCTTCATAGGCCATGCATGCCCACCACATCACAACCCCTGGGTCTGCCATTCCAGCGGCCACTGGCCAGCCAGAAAGTTCTGCAGCCACAACGCGCCCGACAAGGTTTTGCCATCGGTCACCGTGCCGTCAAAACACCAGTGCAGCAACTGGTCGGGCGTGGCGGTGAACACGTCGAGAAACTCGCCTGCGTCCAGTTGGCGTTCACCCGCCACCAGGTTGCGGGCAAACCAGATGTCGATGGTTTCGGTGGCGTAAGAAATGGCGGGGTGCAGTTTGCCGGCCAGCGCCCACTGTTTGGCGCGGTAGCCGGTCTCTTCCAGCAGCTCCCGCTGGGCACAGGCCAACGACGGCTCACCCACATCGAGCTTGCCCGCTGGAAACTCGACCATCGCCTGTCGTACCGGGTACCGGTACTGGCGCTCCAGCACCACCTGGCCATCGTCGAGCAAAGCGATGACCATCACTGCACCGGGATGGACAATGAACTCACGGCCCGCCTCGCTGCCATCGGGCAGGCGCACGGTGTCTCGCAAAACGCGGAGAAACTGGCCGTGGAGCAGTTCCTCACGCTGGGTTTGGTGCTCTACAAGGTGGCCGGTGTCGACCGGGAACGGTGGCATGTCAGGCCTTGTGTTTGAGCAGGTAGCGGAACACGAAGCCAGGGAAGGCCAGCGTCAGGAACAACGTGGCAGTGATGGCGTAAAACTCCCAGGTCTGTGGCGCGATTTGGCCAGCGTTCTGTTCCAGCAGCAGGCCAAAGCCACCCACCAGAAAATACAACACTACCAGCTCGGCCAAACGCCACACCAAGGTTTTGCCCGGGTGGACCGGCCCGATGGCCAGCCAGCGCTGGTTCAGAAAAGGCAGGTTGGCAGCACACAAGGCAACCAGCACCACCAGCCAGACCGAGATGGTTTGTGACATCAGCTACCGAGAGCCTTGACGATGGCGTCGGCACACAGCGTCATCAAGCCGCCAGGAACAAGGCCCAGGCCCAACACCAAAGCGCCGTTCAGGGACAGCACCGCGCGCACATCGGCCGGCGCAGACACCGCACTGGCAGTGATGGGCGAGTCAAAGTACATGACCTTGACGACCCGCAGGTAATAGAAAGCGCCGATGAGCGACATGACAACGGCGAACACCGCCAAACCGATGTACCAGCTCTGGCCAGAGGTGACCAGGGCCTGCAGCACCGCCAGCTTGGCATAGAAACCGACCATCGGTGGAATACCGGCCAATGAAAACAGGCACACCGCCATCACCCCAGCATAAAGTGGGCTGCGCTGATTCAGGCCGGCGAAGTCAGTAATCTCCTCGCTCTCGAAGCCTTCCCGCGCCAGCAACAGAATCACGCCGAAAGTACCCAACGTGGTCAGCACGTAGGCCACGGTGTAGAACATGGATGAACTCAGCGCGTTGGTGGCCAGAGCAAGGTTGTTGTCCACCACCACCGCCACAAAACCCAGCAGCATGAACCCGACCTGGCCAATGGTGGAGAACGCCAGCATCCGCTTGAGGTTGGTCTGCACGATGGCGGCCAAGTTACCCACCAGAAGCGAACCAATCGCCATGATGGCCAACATCTTGTGCCAGTCCACAGACAAGGGAATCAGACCTTCCACAAGCAGGCGGATCATGATCGCGAATGCGGCCAGCTTCGGCGCAGCACCGATCAACAACGTCACTGCCGTGGGCGCACCCTGGTAGACATCCGGAATCCACATGTGAAAGGGCACCGCGCCCACTTTAAAAGCCAAGCCCGCAACAATAAAGACCAGCCCAAACACCATCACCTGGTGCTTGACGTATCCCGAAGCAACTGCACCGAGGACTTCCTGAAGGTTCAAGGAGCCAGTGGCGCCGTACAACATGGACAGCCCGTAGAGCAAGAAGCCGCTGGCCAGTGCGCCCAGGACAAAGTACTTCATCGCCGCTTCCGTGGCGATCGCGTTGTCCCGACGCAAAGCCACCAGCGCATAGCTAGACAAGGTCAACAACTCCAGGCCCATGTAAATGACCAGGAAGTTGTTGCCAGAAATCATCACAAAGATGCCCAGCAAAGCGAACAGGCTCAGGGTGAACAGCTCACCGCCGCGCAGCATGCCACGGTCACCCGCGTAAGGGCGACCGTAGACGAGGCTGACGAACGTGGCGATGGCAGCAAAACACTTGAGCCAGTTGCCCATGGCGTCGCTCACGACCATGTTGCCGAAGCCGTAGACGGTCTCGCCTTCCAGCGCATAGCGGGCTTGTACGAAAGCCACCACCGCCAGTGTGGCGAGCGTCAGCACATAGGTCAGGCCGCGGCGGGCGCTGGTGACCGAAAGGTCCACCAGCGCGATCACACACGCCATCCCCAACAGAATGAGTTCTGGATAAACGGTAATCCAGCTGAGTTTGTCAATCATGGCAGTCGGCGCGGTTAATTCAGTTTCGAGATGGCCATGTGGCGCA
>CAZANT010000132.1:0-7078 GCA_964486575.1 uncultured Burkholderiaceae bacterium
ACAAGTGGGGCATCAAGCGCGGCCTGATGACCACGGTGCACGCTGCCACCGCCACCCAGAAAACGGTGGACGGACCGAGCAACAAAGACTGGCGCGGCGGCCGCGGCATTCTGGAAAACATCATCCCTTCGAGCACTGGCGCTGCCAAGGCCGTGGGCGTGGTGATCCCCGAGCTGAACAAGAAGCTCACCGGCATGAGCTTCCGGGTGCCCACCAGCGACGTGTCGGTGGTGGATTTGACAGTCGAGCTGCTGAAAGAAGCCAGCTACAAAGAGATCTGCGCCGAGTTCAAGGCCCAGTCCGAAGGTGCGCTTAAGGGGGTGCTGGGCTACACCGAAGACAAGGTGGTGGCCACCGACTTCCGCGGCGACGCCCGTACCTCCATCTTCGACGCCGACGCCGGCATTGCACTGGACAGCACCTTTGTGAAGCTGGTCAGCTGGTACGACAACGAATGGGGCTACTCCAACAAGACGCTGGAAATGGTCCGCGTGATCGCCAAGTAAGCGCCGATTCTGGCAACGAAAAAGCCGCCCGAGGGCGGCTTTTTTCATGCCCGCAGGTCAGTGCGCGGCGTCGGGTTTGGGTGGCAACTTTTTGCTCAGCACCATGGTTACCACCAGGATGCCGATCACCACGCCGAGCGAGACCAGCACCGGGATCTTGAACACGTCAATCAGCATCATCTTGGTGCCGATGAAGGCTAGGATCACTGCCAGCCCGTAGTTGAGCAGGTGGAAGCTTTTGGCGGTGGCCTGCAGCAAAAAGAACATTGCCCGCAGGCCCAGAATGGCGAACACGTTGCTCGTCAGCACGATGAACGGGTCTTTGGTGATGGCAAAAATCGCGGGGATGGAGTCGACCGCAAAAATGACGTCGGTGATGCCGATCAAACAAATCACCATCACCAGCGGGGTGGCAATCTTCTTGCCGTTCTCGAGGGTGAAAAAGCGCTCGCCGTCGTAGTCTTTACTCACCGGCAGCACCTTGCGCAACCAGCGCAACGCAGGGTTGTCGTCCAGGTTCGGCTCCTGCCCAGCGGCCCACCACATCTTGATGCCGGTGATGATCAGGAAAGCGCCGAACACGTACAGAATCCAGTGGAACTTGGCAAGCAGCCAGGCGCCCACCAAGATCATGACGGTGCGCAGCACAATGGCGCCAATGATGCCGATCATCAGCACCCGTTTTTGGTACGCGCTGGGCACCGCAAAGTAGCTGAAGATGATCAGGAACACAAAGATGTTGTCCACCGCCAGGCTTTTTTCGATCAGGTAGCCGGTCAGAAACTCGAGCGATTTCTCGGTGGCCAGTTCGGTCGAACCGGTGGCGTCTTTCACGCCCCACCACAACAACCCGTTGAACAGCAGACTGATCGCCACCCAGACCAGCGACCAGTTCAGCGCCTCCTTCACACCCACGTCGTGGGCGCCCTGCTTTTTCAGCAGGACGAAGTCAACGAACAACGCGACCAGCACGGTCGCGACAAAGGTGTAAAGCAGCCAATCGGGGGTGTTGGTGAACATGAGGGGTTCGGTGGTTCAAGGAGGAATGAATTTACCAGCGGAAAGTGACCAACCAGCGCGGCCAAAGTTCCCAGAGCGGCGTCTGGCGGGGTTTTTCGGGCTTGATTCGTGCATACCTCGGGGTCATGCCTCGGTAACATCCGGACGATATGCTTGCCCCGTGGTCAAGTACCCCTGCTGTCCCCCACGCGTGTCCGCCCAAATGCCCAACCTCCTTTCCAGCTTTCGCAGCGCCGCCTCGGTCGCGCTGACGGTGTTCGCACTGCCATGGGGCGCGTTGTCCGCTGCGCAGGCCCAGCCCACGCCCGCTGCACCCGCCCACGAGGTGCGTGGCCTGATCGTCAAGCTCAAGCCCGGCGCCACGGGGCTGGTGCAGCGCGAGTCGCCGCAGGCCGCGCGCATGCGGCTGGCCTCCGTCGCGCAGAGCGCGCAGGTGACGACTGACGACAGCCGGCCGGTCGGCCACGGCCACCACCTGATGCGCTTGCGCCAGGGCCTGCAGGGCGAGGCGCTGGCCCAGGCGCTGCGGCGGCTGCGCCAGCACCCCGAGGTCGCCTCGGTGGAGCCAGACGTGCGGGTGAAACGGCTCGCCACCACGCCCAACGACCCGGACTTTCTCACCCAGCAGTTCCACCTGCAAACCCCCGGCCCTGGCCAGCTCGGCGCAATCAACATGCCGGCGGCGTGGGACATCACCACTGGCAGCCCGGTCACTGTTGCGGTGCTGGACACCGGCGTGCGTTACTCCCACCCCGAACTGCAGGGCCGCCTGCTTCCGGGCTACGACTTTGTTGCCGAAGTGGAGATGGCCAACGACGGCAATGGCCGCGACGCCGACGCGAGCGACCCCGGCGACTGGCTCACCGGGGCAGAAGCTCAGCTGCCGCTGTTCCGTGGCTGTGTGGCTGAAAACAGCTCCTGGCACGGCACCTTCATTGCCGGCCAGCTCGCTGCGCTGACCAACAACAACGCCGGCGTGGCCGGCCTGAACTGGAACGGCCGGGTGCTGCCGGTGCGCATCTCCGGCAAGTGCGGTGCGATGCTGAGCGACATCCTCGACGGCATCCGCTGGGCTGCCGGGCTGGCGGTGGACGGTGTCCCCACCAACCCGACGCCGGCACGCATCATCAACCTCAGCTTTGGTGGCGATCAGCCCTGCAGCGCCAGCTACCAGGACGTGATCGACGAGATCACCGCCGCAGGCGCGCTGCTCGTCGTGGCCGCAGGCAACGAGTCTGGTCCGGCGCGCCGCCCGGCCGACTGCGCCGGGGTGTTGGCGGTGGGTGCAGTGAACGCCGCGGGCACCAAAACCAGCTACAGCAACGTGGGCAGCACCCTTGGCCTGAGTGCACCCGGCGGCACCAGCCTGCAGCCACTTTTCTCGCTCGTCAACGACGGCCTGACCAGCCCGGTGAACGACAGCGTCGGCTTGCGCTTGGGCACCAGTTTTTCCACCCCGCTGGCCGCCGGAGTCGCATCGCTGATGTTGACGGCGCACCCGGCGTTGAGCCCGGCCGAGCTGCTGGCCCGCATCCGCGCGGGCACCCGCCCGTTCCCGGTGAACGCCACGTTGCCCAACTGCAGTGCGAGTTTTGCCGGCGCCTGCAACTGCACCACCGCCACCTGCGGCAGCGGCCTGCTCGACGGCCTGCTGGCCCTGCAACAGTCCCTCAAACCCATGGCGGTGTTGGCCAGCGTGGACAGCCCCGCGCCCGGCGCCGTGGTGGCGCTGGACGGCCGCGCCAGCAGCGCAGCGGCCGGCAGCAGTTTGGTCAGCTACGCCTGGTCCCAGGTCAGCGGCCCGGCCGTGACCGTGCGCGACGCGACCCAGGCCGTCGCCAGCGTGACGCTGCCGCCGCAGGCCGACCGCTTTGTTTTCCGCCTGGTGGTGACCGACACCGCCGGCCGCAGCGCCGAACAGACGCTCAGTGTCAACACGGTGGGCGGCAACGGCGCGCCGGTGGCCAGTGCGGGCGGCACAGGCGGTGGCGCCTGGTCGGGTGGCTGGGGGCTGGGCCTGTGGCTGCTGGCGCTGGTCGTCGCGGCCCGGCGCTGGCACGGCCTGCGGCGCACCGCACAGGCCTGAACAAGCGGTTCTGGACCGCTTTCAGGCCACGTTTCAAACCATTTCGGTGCCAAGCCCTGGTCAAAACTTGCGACGCAGCTACTAACTCAATAGCAGACTTGTGACAGGCATCAGTTGCACGGGCGCAGCGCACGGCCGGCGAGCGGGGTCTTCAGGCTGTCAAATCGGGCGCGCAGCGCCTCGTCCACCACCCCAAACCGGAGCACCTGGCCCCGCTGCGCCGCCCGCTCTTGCACGACCCGGGCGCTGACCACGCCACGCCCCTCCAGCTGCTTGAGCGCCAGCACCGCATCGGCCTCGGTGGAGAAGCGGCCAAGCGACAGGCCGGGCTGAAATTCAGCCGGCGGCAGCGGGTCAAACTTGACGTTGCGGCGGCCCAGCTCGGCCTTCTTGCGGGCGAGCACCTCGGGATCGCTGTATTTGCCCATGTAAACCATCCAGCGCGCGGGTTCCACGCCTTCGTCCAGCCGCCAGCTGGCGGCGGGCCACTCGGCGAGCGCGGTACGCAACGCCTGGGCTTCGGCTTCGTCGAACAGGCCAGCCTGCAAACAACTGGGCGACGTGGCGGCCGCCTCGATGCGGCGCACCTCATCGGGGGCCAGCAGGCGCACCCTTTCGGGCTTGATTTGCTGGGCCAGCCGCTGCGGCTCGTTCGGTGGAACGGGAGCCAGTCCGTAGGGCGCCAGCAGGCCTTGGGACCAGACGTAAAAGCCCAGATTGGCCAACAGCAGAGAGATGAACAACAGACGCACCATGTGCCACATGGTAATAGCGAATATGCCCTCACGTTCGCGCAGTGCGTGTCGCTCTCTGCCCCCCGAGGGGGCCGAACGCGCTCAGGCCGGCCGCACGCTCACTTCGGCACTGGTGACTTCCTTGATGCAGGCCTCGGTCTGCACCAGCAGCGCACCGCCGGGGCTGACGCCGCAGGCCACGCCATCCACTGCGTCGGCCGCGCCACCGAACACGCTGACGCAGCGACCACGCAGCGCGTCACGCGATTCAAAGGCGGTACGGAAGGGTGCAAAGCCGGTGCGCTCAAAACGCAGCAGCGTCTGCAGCAGCGGTGCAGCCAGCCGGCCCAGCGCAGCCGGTGCGGTGGCCTCGGGCCACAGCTGCTGTAGCCAGGCTGGGGGCGTGGCCAGGCCCTCGCCGGACCGAGGGCCGATGTTCAGCCCCACGCCCACCACCACCATGCGTTGCTCGGCCACAGCGGCGGTTTCGATCAGGATGCCCCCCAGCTTGTGGTCGCCTGTCTTACCGTCGCTACCCGCAACCCACAGGTCGTTCGGCCACTTGAGGCGGATCTGGGGGTGCAGGCTCTCCGCCACGCTGGCACCCACCGCGAGCGACAGGCCGGACCAGTCGGGCGGCGCCAGGGGCAGGGTCACTGAGAACGTCAGCGCAGCGCCGGCAGCGCTGTCGTCGCTCAGCCACTGGCGGCCCAGCCGGCCCCGGCCCGCGGTCTGGCGCTCGGCCACCAGCAACACGGGCGCAGTCTGGCCGGCGCGCACGCGGCGCATCAGCTCGGCATTGGTGGAGTCCAGCTCGGGCAGCACCTCGACGGTGAAGTCGGGCAACAGCGGGACAACCGCCTGCCAGACGTCTTCAGAAGGCCAGTGCAGCGCCACAGGTGGCGCCTCTCAGCCCAGTTTGCGCCGCTTGGGCGAAAGCAGCGTGCCGCGGCAAGCAGCGGTACCGCACCAGCACGGGTACTCGGCCTTGAGCTTGGGTGTGTAGCGCATGTCGATCACCAGGCCGTAGTCGAAGCTGAGTTCTTCTCCTGCCGGAATGTTGCGCAGCGCGTGCAGAAAGATGCGGCCATCCTGTTCCAGCGGCTCGCAGTTGGGGTCGCAGCTGTGGTTGATCCAGCGGGCGCTGTTGCCGTTCACACCGCCATCAATGACGTGCTTTTCGTCGATGTGGAAGTAAAAGGTGTGGTTGGGGTTGGCAGGGTCGTGAGGGTGACGGCGCAGCGCTTCTTTCCAGGTGATGATTTCACCGGTGTATTCGATCAGCAGCTCGCCTTCGGCAATGTCAACCAGCGCAAACACCCCTTTGCCGTGCACCCCGGAGCGTCGAACCTGCAAGCGGCGGCCGGTCTTGCGCGGGGAGGCCGGTGCAGACAGGGCGGAGGGGTTTTTCAGCACGGTTGGAAAATTTGGTATGTTGAAAGCATGCAGGTGCGCGCGTGTGCGTGCAGGCGTGCGCAGGTGCGCGCGAGGAAACCGGATTGTAATGAGATGAAAAATGCCGTCATGACCAAGACCCTGGTAATTGCCGAGAAGCCGTCTGTGGCCCAGGACATCGTGCGGGCGCTGACGCCTGTGGCGGGCAAGTTCGAAAAGGCCGACGAGCACTTTGAAAACGACCAGTACGTGGTCACCAGCGCGGTGGGCCACTTGGTGGAGATTCAAGCCCCCGAGGAGTTCGACGTCAAACGCGGCAAGTGGAGCTTTGCCCACCTGCCGGTGATTCCGCCACACTTTGACCTGAAGCCCATCGACAAGACCAAAACGCGGCTCAATGCCATCGTCAAACTGGCCAAGCGCAAAGACATTGGCGCCATGATCAACGCCTGTGACGCGGGGCGTGAAGGCGAGCTGATCTTCCGCCTCATCCAGCAGTACGCCAAGTCCAAACACCCGGTGACGCGGCTGTGGCTGCAGTCGATGACGCCACAAGCCATTCGCGACGGTTTCACCCACCTGCGCAGCGACCAGCAAATGCTGCCGCTGGCCGACGCCGCCCGATGCCGCTCCGAGGCCGACTGGCTGGTTGGCATCAACGGCACGCGCGCCATGACAGCCTTCAACTCGCGCGACGGTGGTTTCTTCCTCACCACCGTAGGCCGGGTGCAAACGCCCACGCTGTCCGTGGTGGTGGAGCGCGAAGAACAGATCCGCAAGTTCATCAGCCGCGACTACTGGGAAATCCACGCCTCGTTTGCGGCGCAGGCCGGGGCTTATCCCGGCAAATGGTTCGACCCGCAGTGGAAGAAAAACCCTGACGACGCCGAGAAACGGGCCGACCGCGTCTGGAGTGCCGGCGAGGCGCAAGCCATTGCCGACGCCGCCCGCGGCCAACCCGCCAGCGTCACCGAGGAAAGCAAACCCACCACCCAGGCGTCGGCGGCGCTGTTTGACCTGACCTCGCTGCAGCGCGAGGCCAACGGCAAATTTGGCTTCTCAGCCAAGACCACGCTGTCCATCGCCCAGAGCCTGTACGAGCGCCACAAAGCGCTGACCTACCCGCGGACAGATTCCCGTGCGCTGCCGGAAGACTATTTGCCGGTGGTGAAAGACACCTTTGCCATGCTGGCGGACAGCGGCATGAAACACTTGGCCCCGTTTGCCTTGACCGCGCTGAACAACGGCTACATCAAGCCCAGCAAACGCATCTTCGACAACGCCAAGGTCAGCGACCACTTTGCCATCATCCCCACGCTGCAGGCGCCCAGCGGCCT
>CAZANT010000133.1:0-7044 GCA_964486575.1 uncultured Burkholderiaceae bacterium
GCGCTGCTCGCCGCAGCACTGGGTTGCCATCAGCGTCAGCACTTCGGAGATGGAGTAGGCCACGCTGATATTGGGCGGGGTTTCGAGCGGCATCTTGGATCACCGTCGAGATAAGCGGCTTGCCCGCTACCATGGATTCCAAGGTCTTGGTGGGGTTGATGTACGGTGCCGCCGCGCTCTACGCAGAAGGCATCATGTCAGCAAACGCTTTGACGCGGCTGGGCAGGTCTGTACGCTGTCGCTGGCCCAGCCAACGGAGTTCGAGAAATTGTTTTTTGTTTACAGAGCAAGCAACGTCGCCGGTGTCGTCTTGCGCGGTGTGTCGAATATTCTGAGTGCGCTCGATGGCGCTTGTCGCCGCGTGGGACGGCGTTGTGCAGGGCGGCAGGGAGTCGGAGCCAAGGCGGGTGTAGGCACCATGTTAAATTCGCCGAAAGGTCGCTCGGAACCCGCAGCACCCCCATAACCTTCCGGGCGGTGCCCCAAGCGTTTCCGAATTTTTACCGAGGTGATGCATGTCAGAACACAAGTCAGCCGCTCCCGGGGTGCCCGCGCCCCCGAGCTTGACACGAGCGCTTGACCAGAACGAGCAGGTGCGCGAGAGGGTTGAGCACGTGGCCGGCGAGTTGCAGCTGATCAACGAGGTGTTGAAGCAAGAACTGCCGGCCGAGGCGCACGCCGTTGAGGAGGTGGCGTCCGCGCTGGAAAAGCACGACGCCTTGGAAGAAACCGTCCAGCAGTGCGCTGACGAGTTGGCGGAAGTCAATGAGACGCTGGCCAGCGAAGTTGAAGCCCGCCAACGCCTTGAGCAGGCACTGGCCGAGACCCAGGCTGAACTCACCCTCGAGAAAAACAAGGCTGGCTGACCTCACAGGTTGCCAGACTGTCCTCCGAAGGACAGCGCAGCGGTCGCCGGGTGTCTAGACTGAAGCAAGCAGACTTTTGCTTGGTTCACACAGGAGACAACCCATGCCCGCTTTCGGTACCGTCACGATTGCCCCCGACCCGCAGCAACCGCGCATTGCCCGGCTGTTGCTGAACCGGCCCGAGCGGCTGAACCCGATTGGCAACAGCACTCCAGGCGACATCCGTCAGGCAATCCAATGGGCGGAAGCGCAAGACGCGGTGCATGTGATCATTGTGGAGGGGGCAGGGCGCGCCTTCTGCGCTGGCTACGACCTGGCTGAATATGCCGAGGGCGTGGATGCCGAAGGTTTCGTGGGCGACCACCCCTGCCGCCAGGAAAAAACGCCCTGGGACCCGATGGTGGACTATGCGGCCATGAAAGGTCACACCGAAGACTTCATGTCGCTGTGGCGCTGCAGTAAGCCCACCATTGCCAAAGTGCACGGCTATGCAGTCGCCGGTGGGAGCGACATTGCGCTGTGCTGCGACTTGCTGGTGATGGCCGACGACGCGCGCATTGGCTACATGCCCACCCGTGTCTGGGGTTGTCCGACAACCGCGATGTGGACCTACCGGCTCGGCGCCATCCGCGCAAAACAGATGATGTTCACCGGCGACACCATCGACGGCAAAAAAGCCGCCGATTGGGGTCTGGCCAACATGGCTGTACCCGCGGCCGAGCTGGATGCCGCGACCCAAAAACTGGCCGAGCGCATTGCCGGAGTGCCCAAGTCGCATTTGACGATGCACAAGCTGGTGGTGAACCAGGTCTGGCATTCCATGGGCTTGGAGCAAAGCCAGATGTTCGCCACGATTTTCGACGGCATCACCCGCCACAACCCCGAGGGCATGTGGTTCCGCCGCTATGCGCAGGCCGAAGGCTTCAAGGCGGCGGTGGCGTGGCGCGACAGCGGCAGGCCCATTCCACAGGGCGACGAGGCGAGGGCGCTGGTGGCCGAGCTAGAGGTCCAACTCGCTGAGGCCAAGGCCAGGCTCTGAAGCCAGCCCGCACTGCGGGCGCGGGCTAGTGCAGCTAGGCCTCGTTCACCATCACCAGTTTGCCCTTGACGCCGCGTGAGCCCATGTGGGCGTAGGCGGCTTTCAAATCGGTCATCGGGACCGTGCTGTCGATGACCGGCTTGATCTTGCCTTGGGCATACCACGCGGCCAGTTCGCCCAGCATGGCGGCATTGGCTTGGGGTTCACGTCGGGCAAAGTCGCCCCAGAACACACCCACGAGCGACGCGCCTTTCAGCAGCATGAGGTTCAGCGGTAGCGAGGGGATGGGACCGCTGGCAAACCCCACCACCAGGTAGCGGCCACGCCAGGCGATGGAGCGGAACGCTGGTTCCGCAAAGTCGCCGCCTACCGGGTCGTAAATCACATCCGGGCCCCTCCCGTCGGTGGCGGTCTTGATCGCTTCGCGCAAATTCTGCGTGGTGTAGTTGATGGTCACGTTGGCACCGATGGACTGGCACAGGGCGCATTTTTCGTCCGTCGATGCGGCGGCAATCACCCGTGCCCCCACCGCCTTGGCAATCTGGATCGCCGAGGTGCCCACCCCGCCTGCGGCACCCAGCACCAGCACCGTTTCACCGGCCTTGAGCTGTGCCCGGTCAATGAGCGCATGGTGGGAGGTGCCATAGACGAGGATGAACGCGGCCGCGTCGACCATGGGGAAGCCAGCAGGCAAAGGCATGCACAGCGCGGCCGGCGCAATCGCGTGGGTGCCGAAGCCACCGGTGCCCGGCATGCAGGCAATTGGCTGGCCCACCGCGAGGTGCTTTACGCCGGGACCCACCGCCTGAACCACGCCGGCGTACTCAGAGCCTGGTACGAAGGGCAGTGGCGGCTTCATCTGGTACTTATTCTGCACGATCAGCAGGTCGGGAAAGTTCAGGCTGGCCGCCTTGATCTCAACCAACACCTCGCCGGGGCCGGGCGTGGGCGTAGGCAGTTCTTTCCAGGTCAGCGCGTCCACGCCGGTCGGGGTTTCGCAAAGCCATGCGTGCATGAAGTCTCCACTCTGTAGGTTCAAAAAGCCATTGATGGCTGATGATAAGAGGTCGTTTGTCACTGGGCCTGTCCCAGCAGCGACCTACAATCGGCAGCAACTTTTCCGACCCCATGAAAATCCTTATTTCCAACGACGACGGCTACCAGGCGCCGGGCATTGTGGCGCTCTACGAAGCCCTCAAAGACCTGGGCGAGGTGGAAGTCATAGCGCCGGAACACAACAACAGCGCCAAATCCAACGCGCTGACCCTGCATTCCCCGCTGTACGTGCACCGTGCGGCCAATGGTTTTCGTTATGTCAATGGCACTCCGGCTGACTGTGTGCACATTGCGCTGACCGGCCTCCTTGGTTACCGGCCTGACCTGGTGGTGAGTGGCATCAACAATGGCGCCAACATGGGCGACGACACGATCTACTCTGGCACCGTGGGTGCGGCGATGGAGGGTTACTTGTTCGGTGTGCCCGCCATCGCGTTCTCGCAGACGGAGAAAGGGTGGCACCACCTGGATGCCGCTGCCACCAAGGCGCGCGAGTTGGTGCTGCAGATGGGCCAGCATGGCCTGCATGGCGAGGCGCCCTGGCTGCTCAATGTCAACATTCCCAACCGGCCGCTGGACCAGATCAAGCCAATGAGGGTCTGCCGACTGGGCCGCCGTCACCTGGCCGAACCGGTGATCACCCAAACCAGCCCGCGCGGCGAAACCATGTACTGGATCGGCGCCGCCGGTGCCGCCAAAGACGACGCCGAAGGCACCGACTTTCACGCGACCTTTCAAGGCCATGTGTCTCTGACGCCCTTGCAAGTGGATCTGACCGACCACGACCACCTTCGCTACTGGGCCCAAACCGCCGCCGCATTGAACGGTTCGGCCGCATGACCCAGCGGTCACGCACACCGGCAGACAACAGCTTGCCGGGCTGGGTCAGGAGTGCTCCTGAAAAAGGAGCTACACCGCAAGCTTTTACAAGGGCTGGAGCCATAAAAGGCGTAAAAACCGCCGCGTCAGTGCCAGCGGCACCCCCTTTTGGGATGGATTCAACCCGGGTGCGTGAGCGCATGGTGGCGTTGCTGGCGCGGCAGGGCGTGTCTGACCCGCAGGTGCTGGCGGCCATCGGCCGTGTGGAACGGCACCGATTTGTGGATTCCGCGCTGGCCAACCAGGCCTACGAAGACACCAGTCTGCCAATTGGCTTGGGCCAAACCATTTCCAAACCCGGCGTGGTGGCGCGCATGCTGGAGTTGGTGTGTGAGCCGTGGGCCGCCAGTGGCCAGAAACTCGGCCGAGTGCTGGAGATCGGCACCGGCTGCGGCTACCAGGCAGCGGTGCTGAGCCTTCTGGCCACAGAGGTCTACAGCATGGAGCGTCTTCGTGGCCTGCACGAAAAAGCGCGGGACAACCTGCGCCCATTCCGGCTCCCCAACCTGCACCTGCTACTGGGCGACGGCATGGCCGGTTACCCCAAGGGGGCGCCGTATGCGGCCATCATCGCCGCTGCCGGCGGGGAGGCCCTGCCCGCCACCTGGCTCGACCAACTGGCGGTGGGTGGCCGCCTGGTGGCGCCAGTGTCCCAGCCACATGGCGCACAGGTGCTGACGGTGGTCGACAAAACGCCCCGAGGCCTGGTTCAGCGCTTCCTGGAGCCGGTGCTGTTTGTGCCTCTAAAATCAGGCGTTGTTTGACCCGGAGGTATCGCGTGGCGATTCGTAAAACTACAGTCGTGCTGGTGACACTGATGGCAGTGCTGCTGTCCGCCTGTTCGTTCAACCGCACGCCCAACCGCGCGCCGGTCGAAGACCGCACCGGTAGCAAACCCCGGCCCGTTGTCCGCCCGTCTAACGACACCCCCGTCGCAGCGGTCGACCCGGAGAATGCCGCCAAGCCGGGCTTCTACACCGTCAAGCCCGGTGACACACTCAACCGCATTGGATTCGCGGTCGGCCAGCAGCCTAGCGACATCGCCCGCTGGAGCAACCTCGGCAACCCCAATGTGCTGGAAGTCGGTCAGGTGCTTCGTGTGGCACCGCCGGCCGCTGAGGCGCAAGTTGCCCAGACCAAACCCGTGACCCCGCCCGGCGTGGTTGGCGCGCCGGTGCCCTTGCCGCTGCCCACACCACTGCCCCCATTGAGCGCCGCATCCACACCAGCCACCGCGGTCGACACCAGCCCGCCGCCCGCGAGCGACGAAGACATCCCGTGGATGTGGCCGTCCAGTGGCAATGTGATTGCCGGGTTTGATGAGGTCAAAAACAAAGGCCTGGACTTTGCCGGCAACGCGGGAGACCCCGTGCTGGCTGCTGCCGATGGCCGCGTGGTCTATGCCGGTGCTGGCCTGCGCGGCTACGGTAACCTGATCATCCTCAAGCACAACAACACCTACCTGACCGCCTACGCGCACAACCAGCTGCTGCTGGTGAAGGAAGACCAGACCGTGAAACGCGGCCAGAAAATTGCCGAAATGGGCAACAGCGACGCCGACCGGGTGAAGCTGCACTTCGAAGTGCGACGGCAGGGCAAACCGGTCGACCCAGCCAAATACCTGCCGGGCCGCTGACCATGGCACGGCGCAACGCTCCCGGTGCCACAGCGGCGTCAGACGCGTTGCCTACGGGTGGTTCGGATGCGGAAAGTTCTGCTACGGAACCCGCCAATGACCTGCCCCTTGCCGAACTGGCGGGCGAATCCAGCGACGCGCTGACGCTGTACCTCCGCGAAGTGCGCCGTACTACGCTGTTCACGCCCGAAGAAGAGTTGGAGACCGCCACCCGGGCCCGCGCAGGTGACTTCGGCGCGCGGCAGGCCATGATCGAGCACAACCTCCGTCTGGTGGTCAGCATCGCCAAAAACTACCTTGGGCGTGGTGTGCCGTTGTCAGACCTGATCGAAGAAGGCAACCTCGGGCTGATGCACGCCACCACCAAGTTCGAGCCCGAGCGGGGATTCCGTTTCTCCACCTACGCGACCTGGTGGATACGCCAGGCGGTGGAGCGGGCGGTGAGCCACCAGGGCCGGGTGATTCGCCTGCCAGTGCATGTGATGCGCGAGGTGAAAAAAGTGCTGCGTGCGCGCCACCTGCTGGAGTCGGACCCGGCTTACCAGGCGCGGCGCAGTGGGAGGGAAGGCGCGGCTGTACGCAACGAGGACATTGCCGCGCTGCTCGACCGCGACGTGGAGGACGTGACCGCGTTGCTGGCGCTCGCCGAGAGCCCCCGTTCGCTGGACGCGCCGCTGGAAAAAACCGATAGTGACCACACGCTGATTGACACCGTGGCCGACGCAGTGACCCAGGACCCGACCGATGTGACGCAGGCGCACGAGGTGGAGCGTCTGCTGGCGTTGTGGATGGACACCCTGTCCAACCGCGAGCGCGAGATTTTGGAAGGCCGCTTCGGCCTGCATGAACACGAATCCGAAACGCTGGAGGTGTTGAGTGAACGCCTCGGGCTGACCCGCGAACGGGTGCGGCAAATCCAGAACGAGGCGCTGCTCAAGCTCAAGCGCTATTTGGCCCACCACGGCATTGCCCGCGACGCGGTGTTGTGAACCGATCCTAGAACCCACCATGGCCTGGCCCGTCCTTGTGTTTGACATCGAGTCGATTCCGGACATTGCCGGCCTGCGCGCACTGCGTGGCAGCCCCGCAGAGCACACCGACACCGAGGTCTACCAGGCCTGGGTGCAGGAACGAAACGAAAAGGGGCAGAGCGACTTCGTGCCGCTGCACCTGCAGCGTATCCTGGTTCTTTCGTGCGTGTTCCGCAATGCCGACGGGCTGAAGGTCCATTCATTTGTGGACCGCGACGACCAGAGCGAAGCCAAGGTCATCCAGCAGTTTTTCAATTCGATTGAGAAACACACGCCGCAGTTGGTGAGCTGGAACGGCGGCGGTTTCGACTTGCCGGTGCTGCATTACCGTGGCCTGAAACACGGCGTGGTGGCCGACAAGTACTGGGACCTGGGCGACGACGACCGCGAGTTCAAGTGGAACAACTACATCAGCCGCTACCACCTGCGCCACCTGGATTTGATGGACTTGCTGGCGATGTACCAGCCCAAGAACAACGCTCCGCTGGACGCCATGGCCAAGCTCTGCGGCTTTCCCGGCAAGCTGGGCATGGACGG
>CAZANT010000134.1:0-7039 GCA_964486575.1 uncultured Burkholderiaceae bacterium
AACGACCAGCTCTACGAGCTCGAACTCGCGCTCGCCGAAATCCGTAAGAACCGCGAGAAACCCGGCCAGGCCATGCCGCCATGGTTGGTTGACCGGGCCTTGCGCAACATCCTGATTGACGTCACGGGCAACACCCACCGCAGCGAGTTCTGCATCGACAAGATGTATTCGCCCGACAGCAGCACCGGCCGGCTGGGCCTGCTGGAGTTGCGTGCCTTCGAGATGCCGCCCCACGCCCGCATGAGCATTGCCCAGCAGCTGCTGCTGCGTGCACTCGTGGCCCGCTTCTGGAAAACGCCGTACGAGGCACCCGCCACCCGCTGGGGCACCGAGCTGCACGACCGTTTCCTGCTGCCGACCTTTGTGCAGATGGACTTTGACGACGTGATGGCCGAGATGCAGTCCGCCGGCTACGCGTTTGACCCCGCCTGGTTCGCGCCGCACTTCGAATTCCGCTTCCCGCTGGTGGGCGAGGTGCATGTCCGCGGCGTGGCGTTGACCCTTCGCAATGCACTGGAACCCTGGCACGTGATGGGCGAAGAAAGCACTTCGGGCGGTACAGCCCGTTATGTGGACTCGTCGTTGGAACGCATTGAGGTGCGTGTCACCGGCTTCAACACCAGCCGCCATGCCGTCACCTGCAACGGCGAACCCTTGCCATTGCAGGCGACCGGCACCGTGGGCGAGTACGTGGCTGGCGTTCGCTACAAGGCCTGGAACCCGCCGTCCAGCCTGCACCCGTCGATCGGTGTGCACGCACCGCTGGTGTTCGACATCGTCGACACCTGGATGAAACGCTCGCTCGGCGGTTGCCAATACCACGTCGCCCATCCCGGTGGCCGCAACCACGAGACCTTCCCCGTCAACGCCTACGAGGCCGAAAGCCGTCGCCTGAGCCGCTTCTTCCGCATGGGCCACAGCCCCGGCACGGTCAACGTCCCGCCAGCCAACATCCAGCAACCCGGCAGCCGGGAATTTCCTTTCACACGCGACATGCGCCACGCGCCCACCAACCGCTGAAACGCATCAACGCCCTTGGCGCGCCGCCAACGCCTGTCCACGGGGCCCGCGGTTGTCGCATCGCTGCGACGCTGTAGTCGCCTACGGGTGGTCGGGGCCTCAATGGATGTGACAATCGTGTGACCCGTGGAAACGCCGAACTCTTCCCTTTTTGACGCACAGGCCGGCGAAAGCCCTGCCGGGCTGGCCGGCGCCTTGGCGACGCCCGCAGCTGCCGAGCATTTCGACGAGTTGCGCGGCGCCACGCGCAGCCTGTCGGGCGACCTGCCAACCGCCCTGCCGGGCCTGACCGAGCCCTGGCGCGGTTTCTTTAACCACCTTGGCCACCAAGGGTTGCGCGACCTGAACCGCCGCAGCGCCCAACTGGCTAGGCAGATCCGCGACAACGGCGTGACCTACAACGTCTACGCCGACAGCAGTGGCCCGCAAAGGCCGTGGTCGCTGGAGCTGTTCCCGCTGATCATCCAGCCGCAGGACTGGCGCCAGATCGAAGCTGGCGTGCTGCAGCGCATGCGGCTGCTGGAGCAACTGCTGGCGGATGTGTACGGCCCCCAGCAACTGCTGGCCCGTGGCCTGCTGCCGCCCGCGCTGGTGCAGGGCCACCCAGGCTACCTGCGTGAGATGCATGGCGCACCGCCTGCCGCCGGGCCTCGCCTGCATGTGACGGCTTTCGACCTCGCGCGCGGGCCTGACGGCCACTGGTGGGTGGTCTCCCAAAGCACAGAGGCCCCGTCGGGCCTGGGCTACCTGCTGGAAAACCGCATCGCCATCTCGCGCCAGTTCCCGCAGGCCTTTCAGGGACTGCACATCCAGCGGCTGGCGTCGACCTACCGCGCGCTGATCGACAACCTGAAACAACTCAGCAGTGCCGGCGCCGACGCCCACATCGCGCTGCTGACGCCAGGCCCGTACAACGAAACGTATTTCGAACACGCCTATTTGGCGCGCTACCTCGGCATCACGCTGGTCGAAGGCAGCGACCTCACCGTCCGCGACCAGCGGGTCTACCTGCGCACCCTGCGCGGTCTGGAGCCGGTGCACGGCCTGCTGAAGCGGCTGGACGACCCCTTCCTCGACCCGCTGGAGCTGCGCTCGGACTCCCGGCTCGGTGTGCCCGGCCTGTTGCAGGCGATCCGTGCGGGCAACGTGCTGGTAGCCAATGCCCCCGGCGCCGGCTTTCTGGAGTCGGCCGCACTGCTGGGCTTCATGCCGGCGCTGGCGCGCCATTTCACTGGCGACAAACTGGTGCTTCCGGCCTTGCCAACGTGGTGGTGTGGCGAACACGCCGCCATGCAAGACGCCTTGCCTCGGCTGCAGCACAGCGTCATCAAACCGACCTACGTCGGCTCGCGCAGCCACGGCTCCTTCCATGCGGTGCTGGGACGGTCGCAATCGCGACGGCAACTCGACGAATGGGCAGGACGCATCATGCGCCAGGGTGACGCCCACACCGTGCAGTCGTACCTGCCGCTGTCGCAGGTACCCACCTGGCGTCCCGACGCCGACGGCGGCACCAGCGACACCGGCCGCATCGTGCCACGCTCGGTGCTGTTGCGGGTGTATGCGGTGTCGGACGGACCTGGCTCCTGGCGGGTGCTGCCTGGCGGGTTGGCCCGCATTGCCAGCGCCGACGCGGGCGTGGCCTCGATGCAGCGTGGCGGTGGCAGCGCCGACGTCTGGGTCATGACCGAAGGCGAGGTCGACCACTCCACCTTGCTGGCGGGACGGGCGTCGCGTTCGTCGCTGGTTCATGGCAAGCGGGTCGTCACCAGCCGGGCCGCCGAAAACCTGTTCTGGCTCGGCCGCTACACCGAACGCACTGAAAACACCATTCGCCTGGCGCGGCTGGCGTTGGAATCTATCAACGGCGAAGACCAGTCCTCACAACCCTTGCTGGCTTGGCTCAGCGAGCTGGCCGTGCGATTCAGCCTGGTCCTGCCTGACGTGCCGGCCGCCACCCAGGCGCGACGGGTGTTTGAACGCTCGCTGGTGGCCAACCTCTCGGCCGATGATGGTGCCGCCAGCGTAGGCTTCAACCTGCGCGCCACCCGCATGGCCGCGTCGTCGGTTCGGGAGCGCCTGTCCCAGGAGCAGTGGCGGCTGATCGGCCGCGCCGAGAGCGAGTTTGTCCAGCGCCTCGCCGACCTGCGTACCCCCGGACACCGGAACGAACTGGCTACCACGCAGGCCCTGCAGGCCTTGGAAGCGGCCAGCATGTACATGGCCGCTATGACCGGGGCGCAGACCGACCGCATGACGCGCGACGATGGCTGGCGCCTGTTGAGCGTGGGCCGGCACATCGAACGGCTGGGGTTTCTCTCCACTGCCATGGCGTGCAGTTTCGAGACCGGCGCGGTGCACGACGAGGGCGGTTTCGAGGCGCTGGTGGCCTTGTTTGACAGCACCATCACGTTTCACGCCCAGTACCAGCAGCGACGTGACATCCCTGCGCTGCTGGACCTGCTGGTGCTCGACCGGGACAACCCGCGTTCGTTGGGCTGGGTCACACAATCGCTCAGCGGCCGGTTGGCCAAACTTGCCGGCACCCCGCCCGAAGGGCTGGAAGGCCTCGGCCTGGCACTGTCCGACCCGGCCAGCTGGCCGCTGGCCGAGATGGTGCGAGCCATCCCCAAAGCCACCGAAAGAGCACTCGGTGCCGTGCCCCGCCACCCGGCCTTCATTGCCCAGCTGACGCAGTGCAGCGCTGCTGCCTATCGGCTGTCAGACCGCATCGGCGCGTTGTACTTCACCCACTCGGGCGAAGATAAGCTCAGCGTGGGCGCCTGACACCTCCCGCCATGCTCCTCCGCGTCATCCACGAAACCCACTACGCCTACACGCCGGCGGTTAAAACTGCGCAGCACATGGCCCACCTGAAGCCCGTGGACTCCGTCACCCAGCGCCTGGTAGCGCACCGCCTTCACGTCAGTCCCACCCCGGACGCGCAGAGCGAAACCCGTGACGTCTATGGCAACACCCGGGCGTTCTTCTCGCTGCAAAGCGCACACGACGCCCTCACCGTGGTGGCAGACAGCCTCGTTGCCACCAGCCCGGCGCCGGCCCTACCCCACGCCGCCGACGCCGCGCAGACCTGGGAGCAGGTGCGCGAACGCATGCGCTACCAGGTCGGCGCACCCTACGACCCCGCGGCTGAATTTGTGTTTGCCTCGCCCTATGTGCCCCGCGACGAGGCCTTTGCCGAGTACGCCCGCGCCAGCTTCACGCCCGGCCGGCCCCTGCTGGAGGCCGCCGCAGCGCTGATGGAGCGCATTCACCATGAATTCGAATACGACAGCAAAAGCACCGAGGTCAACACCCCCGCGCTGCAGGCACTGGCGCAGCGGCGCGGCGTCTGCCAGGACTTTGCGCACATCATGGTCGCCTGCTGCCGGGCGCTTGGCCTGCCAGCCCGCTACGTCAGCGGCTACATGCTTACCGAGCCGCCCCCTGGCCAGGCAAGGCTGGTGGGAGCCGACGCGTCCCACGCTTGGGCGTCGGTCTACCTGCCACGGGCCTTGCCCGACGATGCCCCCCTGTCCCTTGGGAGTATGGCCCCAGCCGGCCAGTGGATCGACCTGGACCCAACCAACAACCGCGCGCCCGGCGAGGACTACATCACCGTGGCCACCGGCCGCGACTACGCCGACGTGTCCCCCGTGCGTGGCGTCATTCATGGTGGGGCTGACCACGTGCTCAGCGTCAGCGTGACCGTGGCGCCGCAGGAAGAAGACGCCCATGGCGCTACACAACAGCAGCAGTAGCAATTGCTACTATTTCAATAGCAAAAAGGCAAATTTTCACGAGGGCTACAGCCCATATTGACCTCAAAACCATCCCACAATAGACCGTATGAGCATCTACACCACCCTCGAACAGCTGCAAATCACCCTGCCCCCCGTGTCCGTGCCCGCCGCGGCCTACGTGCCGTTTGTGCAAACCGGCAAACTGGTGTTTTTGAGCGGACACATCGCAAAAAAAGATGGCCAGGCCTGGGTTGGCCAGCTCGGCAGCACCATGACCACCGACGAAGGCAAAGCCGCCGCCCGTGCCGTCGCCATTGACCTGCTTGGCACCCTGAATGCGGCCATGCAGGCGGCCGGCAGCGACCTGAACGGCGTCAAGCGCATCGTCAAGCTGATGAGCTTGGTCAACTCCACGCCCCACTTCACAGAACACCACCTTGTCACCAACGGCTGCAGCGAGTTGATTGGCCAGGTTTTTGGCGCCACGGGTGCTCACGCCCGCAGCGCGTTTGGCGTAGCGCAGTTGCCGTTGGGGGCGTGTGTGGAGATCGAAATGATTGTGGAAATGGCCTAATGGTTATCGTCTCAAGGCGTCTGGTACCCCAGCTGCCTGGGGCAACCGCGCTGCCAGGAAGGGCAACTGCTGGATGAGCGCCAGCGAGGCGAAGTAAATCACCCAATTGACGTGTTCAATCACTGGAAAGTGGTCGCTGAAAATCCAGAACTGGCCGATCAAAGCATCGGCCACTGCCGCCAGCAACACCCCCGACACCACCCAACGGCTGACACGCCACCCGTGGGCACGGACCAGCCACACCGCCGACAGCACCATCAACGCGTGCAAGACGGTGTAGACCAGCATGGCGCCCGCGGCGACCGCATTCACGCGCGGGTCATGGCTGCCAAGGTAGGCGAACACGCCCACCAACGCCGCCACCAGAACGGTCAGGCGCCGCACAGCCGGCTGGATGTGCCGTGCAGCCAAACGCCAGTTCGCCACCACCACCAGCGCGTAGGCAGGGAAAAAAAACACAATCGACTCGACCAAGTAGCCGTGTTTGATCACGTCGTCCCACGGGTGGTAGCGCGCCAGGAAGTTGCGGTTCAGCACATCGCCCAACCCGCACAACAGCAGCGAATAAAAGCACAAATGCGCCATTTGCTGCACCGCCGCGGACTGCCCAGTGGCCACCGACCAGCGGCGAATGCGCCAGCCCTGGCAGAGTAACCCGGCAACCAGAAGCAATTCAACCACCCCATAGAGGTGCCAACCCCGACTACCGGGCGCGATGGGCAACAGCCCCAGCAGCGCCATGGCTTGCAAGGTGGTGGACAACGCCACCAGCGCCAGCGTCATCCGGAGGATGCCGGCCTGGACCACCGCAGGCGGTTGCAAATCGCGTGGGCCCTCGGGTATCGGCATGGTCACACCGCCGTTTTTTCAGTGCGTTGAACCACAAACACCCAGCCGAAGAACACCAGGAACGCCAGGTCGTTCAGGCCGTAGATGCTGTAGAAAATCCCGGCAAAAAGGTCTGTGGCGTAGAGCGATGCCAAACTGTTTTTGGTCAGCCACATCACCCAGACCACCCCGTAGACAAGTTTTTCTGCCGCGAAAGCGGCGGCCAACCAGCGGATGGGGGCGTTGGCGGCAGCCGCGCCAAGGTAGGCCAGACCCCACACCACAATCATCAAGAGCCCGAAGTTGGACATCACCACCGGGTCGGCTTGGTTGATGGCCTCGTTGGTGAACAGCCGTGAGAACACCAGCACACCGCCAATGTTCATGGTGGCCGCGGCAATCAGGCCAAGTTTCACCCACTCACTGCTCATGGTCTCCGATCTGGCCGATGCGTCGGCATTGGTTGGCCCTGCACGCGTTCGCCACGGGGGGCGCTATTCGAACCGTGTCACAGCATGTGGCTTGAAGCCCAAGTCCGCTGCCTTGCCTTTGCGGCCCCGTGCCGCCCGGGCGTTGTTCAAACTGCGAATCTCCAGTGTCTCGTCACGCAGTTTGCCACCACGGCCCACTCCTGAGATGGTCACACTGCGGGTGTAGGCAGCGGCACCGGCCAGACGGTCTTTAGCCTCCAGGTCAATCAGCATCAAACCGCGGCCACCGCTGGCCATGGGCTTGAGCTCGGTGATCTCAAAGGTCAAGATACGCCCGCCCACCGACGCGCAGGCCACGTGGGTGGCGGGGGCCATGGGTCGGCTGCCACCGGCACCGGCCACCAGCGACGGCACGCAGGGCACGTCGCCCTCATTGCAGGTAA
>CAZANT010000135.1:0-7038 GCA_964486575.1 uncultured Burkholderiaceae bacterium
TCTACCCCGAGGGCGACGCCATCTGCCACAACGTGCTGGTGCACCCGCCCGGCGGTCTGGTGGGAGGCGACACACTCACGGTGAACGTGACCGTCGCCCCCGGTGCGCAGGGCCTGGTCACCACGCCCGGCGCCAGCCGCTTCTACCGCTCGCTGGGTGAACCCGCGCTGCAACACAACCGCCTGCACTTGGGCGAAGGCGCGCGACTGGAATGGCTGCCGTTGGAAACCATCGCCTACAGCGGCTGCCTGGCCGAAAACCGGACCGAACTGCAACTCGCACCGGCCGCCGAACTGATTGGCTGGGATGTCTGTGCCTTGGGCTTGCCCCATGCCGACCAGCCCTTTGTGCAAGGCCAGGTGCGTCTGCACACCGAGTTGCCTGGCCACTGGCTGGAACGTGGGCTGCTGGACGCCACCGACCACCGCCTCATGGACAGCCCCCTGGGCCTCGCTGGCCAGCGCTGCTGCGCGATGCTCTACCTGGCGTGCGGCAGCGACCTGACCCGCGCCCGGCGTGAGGCCGCACTCGAACTGGCCCGGACCGCGATGCAAGACCATGGGTTACTGAAAACCGCCGGGGCCACCGCGCCCAATTCCCGCGTGGTGGTGGTACGGGTGCTGGCACCGGTGGTCGAGCCCGCACTGGAGTTGCTGCGCGCAGTGCGCAACGCGTGGCGTGCTGGCCTGTGGCAACAAGGCGCCACGCTGCCGCGCATCTGGGCCATGTAGCTGGCCCCGCGCGGTCTTGTCCTACACCCACCGGCGAACACGGCGAGCCCATGCAGGCGGTGTTCGCTGGCTGTCGATGGGGACGTCCGTTCCTAGACTGGCCCCATCGAGATTCAATTTGACGAGGCTTTCCATGAACCCCCTTTCCAACTCCATGCACCACAGCCACAGTGCCCTGTTGGCGTTCGGCCTGACTGCCTTGCTGGCGGTCGGCGCCGCCACCGCGCAGGTGATCGCCGGACCCGACGGCCAGAGCGGTGTGGCCACCGGCATTGACGCCTCGGGCAATGCCCAGAGCGAGCGCAGCGCCTGCCTGAGCGGCGCCACGCAGCAAGACAAAGCCACCTGTTTGCGCGAAAGCGCCAACGCCGCCGCCGACAAAAAGGCCGGCAACCTGAACAACAATGGCCGCGAGTTCCAGGCCAATGCGGTCGAACGCTGCAAGCCACTGAGCGGCGACGCCCAGACCGCCTGTGTCGCCCGCGTGCTGGGTTACGGCCGCGCCAGCGGCAGCGTGCCCGGCGGCGGTGTGCTGCGAGAAACAGAGACTGTGGCCATCCCTGCCGGCCAACCCGCAGTGACTTTTGAGGCCCAGACCAACGGCCCAATCCTGGTGCTGCCCGCGCGCTAAGCGGCATCGTGAGCCGGCCGACTTAGACTGTCGGCATGGACACCTCTACCGTTGCTTCCCACCCCCTCGCCGGCACCCAGGTGCTGGCGTTCGACATTTTTGGCACCGTGGTGGACTGGCACGGCAGCATCGTCCGCGAGATGGCTGAACGCCACCCGGCAGTCGATGGCAACGCCTTTGCGCTGGCCTGGCGCGCAGGCTACAAGCCCGCGATGGCGCGGGTGATGCGCGGTGAGCTTGGCTGGACGCTGATCGACGACTTGCACCGCATGGTGCTCGACAGCCTCTTGCCCACCTTCGGCCTGAGCCACTTGAGCGAAGCAGAACGCCAGGACCTCAACCGTGTCTGGCACCGGCTCGACGCCTGGCCCGACAGCGTGGCCGGTCTAACCCGGCTCAAACAGCGCTTCACGGTCTGCACGCTGTCCAACGGCAACATCGGCCTGCTGACCAACATGGCCAAGCGCGCCGGATTGCCCTGGGACTGTGTGCTCTCGGCCGAGGTGTTCCGCGCCTACAAACCCGACCCGGCCACCTACCTGGGCGTGGCACGCGTGTTCAACCTGCAACCCGCGGAAGTGGCGCTGGTCGCCGCCCACCACGACGACCTTGCCGGGGCCCGCGCCTGCGGCCTGCACACCGCTTACATCGAGCGCCCGCTGGAGTTCGGTGCCAGCCAGCCCAAAGATGTGTCGCCGGTGGCCGACAACACGCTGCACTGCCGCGACCTTCTGGCGCTGGCCGACGCGCTGGGCTGCTAGGCGCGCTTCGCCGGCGCCGCTTCAAAGACCAGCCGGTACGCCACCCAGCCCGCCTGCGGCCCATCCAGCGTTTCGCGGCTGAAACCCGCGTTGTGGATGGCGGCAATCTTTTCCACCACCCGGTGCCCCAAGCCCAGCCCCAGACCCCAATCTTTGCGCGGTGTCGGCGTGGCGGCATCGAGGCTCGGCGCAGTGGCCATGACCAGAGCGCCGTTGTCCACCACCTGCAGCCAGCGTGCCTGAGGGTCCAGCTGGACCTCCACAACGGTACCCGGAGGCGTGTGGCTGAGTGCGTTCTCCACCAGATTGCGCAGGGCCAATTCCAGCAGCACCGCATGGCCCAACAACGGGAAAGTGCCGGGACTCACCAGGGCGATCTCGTGCTGGCTGTCGAAGGTGGCCTGAGCGTAGCCCCCCACGACCTCGCGGGCCAGCGCCTCCAGGTCCAGCGGCTGGGCGGTTTCGGCCATTTCGGTCCGGCTCGCGCGGGCCAGCGCCAGCAGGTGAGACAGCACCTGCCCGGCACGCAGGGCGTCGCGCTCCATCTGAAGCAAAGCGCTGTCGCGGCTGGCCGGGTCAGTGCCTGCCGCGTCTGGCAGCGCCTGCGTCGAACGCAAGGCCCGGGCCTGCAGGGCGAGTGAGGCGAGCGGCGTGCGCAGCTCGTGCGCCAGTTCGCTGGCGAGTTGGCGTTCACGGACCAGAGCACCGTGGTGGCGCGCCATCAGGGTGTTGATGGACTGCACCACGGCCTGAAACTCCAGATGCGGGTGCGGGTTGGGCAGCAGTGTGGCGCGGTCAATGTCCAGTGCATCCACCTCGCGCGACAGCGCATACAGCGGCTGCAGGCCCTTGCGGATGGCCAGGCCCAGCGCCAGCGCCACCACAGGCAGCAGCCAGAAGCCAGGCACCACAATTTCCTCGGCAATATCCTCTGCCAGCTCGTGCCGCTCCTGCAGATTCAACATCGCCATGACCTTGCGGTCGGCACCCGCCTGGCTGTCCCAACGCGAAAAGACGCGCCACCCCTGTGCTGGCTCGCCCAACTGCAGGGTGGCGAAACCTTCGTCGTGGTCAAACGCTGGCACAGGCGCGTCGCCGCTGCGGGTGAGCAGCTTGCCGCGGGCGTCCCAAATGAAAATGCTCAGCGACTGCTGGTAATCGTGGCTGCGCAGGTCGGGCCGGCTGGACAAGGTGGCGGGGGCCCTGCCGAGTGACATGTCGGTGCTGCGCTGGTTGACCAGCAGCGTCACCACGCTGGCCAGGTGGCCATCGGTCAGCTCGTCGGACTCATGCATGCCGGTGAGGTAGGCCAAACCGATGAAAATGCCCCACACCACCAGCAACGCGCCCAGCGTCCACGCCAGCAGGTGCTGCATCAGGCTTTGCTGCTTCATGACTCAGCCTCGGCCGGAATGAAATAGCCCACGCCCCGCAGCGTGCGGATGCTGCCCTCGCCCAGCTTCCTGCGCAGGTGGTGCACATGCACTTCCACCGCATTGCTGCCGAGCGCGTTGTCCCAGTTGTAGAGCTTGGCCTCGATTTGCTGACGCGACAGCACCCGGGGGCTCACCTCCATCAAAGCCAGCAAGACGCCAAACTCCCGCGTCGACAGCTCCACCGGTATGCCACGGAGCAGCACACTGCGGTCGGCCGGGTTCACGGTGATGGGGCCGAGTGTCAATTGCGGTTGCGCCCGACCCTCGGCGCGGCGGCGCAGCGCGCGCATACGGGCAGCGAGCTCGGCCATGTCAAAGGGTTTGGTGACGTAATCGTCGGCGCCCATGTCGAGCCCGGCAATCCGCGAGGCAACCTGGTCGCGCGCGGTCATGATCAGCACCGGCGTGGTTGGCACCGGAAGCCGGCTCCCGGTGTTCTGGCGCAGGCGGCGCAGCACCTCCGCCCCGTCACCGTCGCGCAGGCCCAAGTCCAGCAGCACCACGTCAAACGGCTCGGCGCACAGTGCCGACCAAGCGTAGGCCACGCTGTCCACGCAGTCCACCGCCCAGCCCTGTTGGCGCAGATTCGCCCTCAAGCCCACGGCAATGCCGGCATCGTCTTCCACCACCAGTACACGCATGACCTTGATTGTGCTTCAGGCGCTTAAGAAAGCCTTAAGGCGTCGGCCCGATGCTCTCCCCATGCAAGACACATTCAACCCACGGCGTCTGGGCACTGCCACCCTGGTTGCCCTGGCCCTGCTGCTGGTCTGGGACTTCTCCGGCCTCGACATGGCACTCGCCCACACCATGGCCGACGCCTCGGGCTTTGTGCTGCGCGACCACTGGCTGCTGAAAACCGGGCTGCACGAGGGCGGACGCATCGCCTCCTGGCTGGTGTTGCTGGGCCTGAGCCTGTCGGTCTGGTGGCCGCTGGGCGGTCTGCGCCGGATTCCACTGGAACGCCGGGTTCAGCTGGTGGTCACCGCGCTGGTATCGGTGGTGATCATCAGCACGCTCAAATCCGTCAGCGCAACCAGTTGCCCCTGGGACTTGGCCGACTTCGGCGGCGTCGCCCGCTACACCCTGCACTGGACCGGCTTTGTGCTGCCCGACGGGGGCGGCGGTCGCTGCTTCCCGGCCGGGCACGCGTCGGCGGGTTTCGCGTTTGTGGGCGGCTATTTCGCCTTCCGCCGCGCCGCGCCCGCACTCGCATGGCGCTGGCTGGCTGCCGCACTCACCGCTGGCTTGGTGCTGGGTGTGGCCCAGCAGCTGCGCGGCGCCCATTTCATGAGCCACACGCTGTGGACCGGCTGGCTCTGCTGGTGCACCGCCTGGGCCATTGACAGCCTGCTGCCCATTTTCTCGCGCCCCACGGCGCTGAACACCGTACCCAACCACCGCTGACATGCAAAGACCATCCCTGTCCCCGCTGCGCATGCATTCCACCCCGCTCGAGACCGCATCCAACCGCGTGTTGTCCACACACGTCGACACCGAGGCCACCACAGCTCACATCGCGCCCACAGCACGCCACCCGGCCTGGGTGATAACGCTTTGCAGCCTCTGGCTGGCGAGCGCCGGCAACCTCGCGCTGTGGCATTCCCTCAAAACCCTGCACTTGCTGGACGGCGTGAGGGGCTGGCTGTTTGGCGCCAGTTTTGGGCTGATGCTCAGTGCGGCCACAGCGCTGCTGCTGGGCCTGCTGGCCTGGCGCTGGACGCTGAAGCCCACCATCACGGTGCTGTTGCTGGTGTCGGCCAGCAGCGTGTATTTCATGCTCACCTACGGCGTGGTGGTGGATGTGACCATGGTGCGCAACGTGTTCCAGACCGACCGGCTGGAAGCCGCGGGGCTGATGAACCCTTGGCTGTTTTCCACACTGGGCGTGGTGGGGGTGGCGCCCGCCGTGTGGCTGTGGCGCACGCCGGTGGCCTACGGCCGCTGGCCGCGCCGCCTGGGCAGCAACGCGCTCCTGGTGCTGGCGGCTGCGGGGGTGCTGGCGGCAGCGGTGTTTGCCAGCTTCCAGACGCTGTCGTCAGCGATGCGCAACCACAAGGAGCTGCGCTACCAAATCAATCCCTTCAACACTTTGGTTGCGCTTGGCGGTATGGCCAACCTCTCGGCCAAACGCGACCCCAACGTGCTGCTGCCACTGGGTGAAGATGTGCAGCTGGGTGCCAGCTACGCGGCGCAAAGCAAACCCCCTTTGTTGGTGCTGGTGCTGGGCGAAACCGGTCGCAGCAGCAACTTTGGCATCAATGGCTATGGGCGCGACACGACGCCTGAACTTGCGAAAGAAAACCTGGCCAGCTTCCGCGACGTGTGGTCCTGCGGCACGAGCACCGCCGCTTCGGTGCCGTGCATGTTCTCGCACCTGAAGCGCAGCGGTTTTGAGGGCCGCAAAAACAACCACGAAAACCTGCTGGACGTGGTACAGCGCGCCGGACTGGCGGTGCTGTGGGTGGACAACCAGGCGGGTTGCAAGGGCGTGTGCGACCGCGTGCCCAACGTCAGCACCACCGACCTGAAGGACCCAGCGCTGTGCGTGGGCGAGAGCTGCTACGACGGCATGATGCTGAAAGACTTGGACGGACGCATCGCCGCCCTGCCCGCTGAGCGCCGCGCGCGCGGCGTGGTGGTGGTGCTGCACCAGATGGGCAGCCACGGACCGGCCTACCACGAACGCAGCCCCAAGGCCTACAAACGGTTCATGCCCGAGTGCACCAGCAACGCGCTCCAGAACTGCACCCGCGACGAACTGGTCAATGCCTACGACAACACCATTGCCTACACCGACCACTTCCTGGCCAGCACCATCGCCTGGCTGAAGTCCCGCAGCGACACCGCCAGCACCGCCATGGTCTACCTGGCAGACCATGGCGAATCGCTGGGCGAAAACAACCTTTACCTGCACGGCATGCCCTACGCACTGGCACCCGACGTGCAAAAACAGGTATCCTGGATCACGTGGTTGTCGCCCGGCTTTGAGCAGCGCAGCAGTGTGCGCACCGACTGCCTGCGCCAGCTCGACGGCACGCTGTCACACGACAACTACTTCCATTCGGTTCTGGGGCTGCTGGACCTGCAAACCAGCGTTTACCAGCGGCCGATGGACGTGTACGCACGCTGCGCCGGTGGGGTCAGGCTGGCAGCCAACGAGAAATAGACAAGCCGCAGGCGCTATGAGTAACGTAGCTTACCCACGAGTAATAACAGGGGCTTGCCGGTGATTTGGCTTGAAATCGGGCGAAAGATGCCCAACCAAGCCCCTCAGAGCGCCTAAATCGCCACCAGTTGGCGAATGCTTTTGTCCACCATTTCGCTGCCAGGGCCGCGGGCGATGAACTCGCCACGCTCCATGACGAGGTAGTGGTCGGCCAGTTCTTCGGCAAAGTCGTAGTACTGCTCCACCAGCACGATCGCCATCGTGCCGCGGTCGGCCAGCATGCGGATCACGCGGCCGATGTCCTTGATGA
>CAZANT010000136.1:0-7014 GCA_964486575.1 uncultured Burkholderiaceae bacterium
GCAAATCGAAGGTCCAGTCCATCGTCAGCTTGGCCCACAGCAGGAAGCCGCCGGTGCTGTGCTGCACGCCCTTGGGTTTGCCGGTGGAGCCGGACGTGTACAGGATGAACAGCGGGTGCTCGGCGCCCACGAACTCCGGCTCGCAGGTCACGGGCTGGTTCTGCACCACGTCGTGCAGGAACTTGTCCCGGCCAGCCAACATGGCGCAGTCGGTGGCGGTGCGCTGGTAGACGATGACGTTTTTGATCGACTCGCAGCCGCCCATGGCAAGCGCTTCGTCAATGATGCCCTTCAGTGGCAACTCTTTGCCACCGCGCAACTGGTAGCTGGCGGTGATGATGGCCACCGCACCCGCGTCCTGGATGCGCTCCTGCACGCTCTTGGCCGAAAAGCCGCCAAACACCACCGAGTGAGTGGCGCCAATTCGCGCACAGGCCTGCATCGCCACCACACCTTCGACCGTCATTGGCATGTAGACCAAGACGCGGTCGCCTTTTTTGATGCCCATGCCGCGCAAGGCGTTGGCCAACTGGCACACCTTGGCGTGCAGTTCCTTGTAGGTGACGTTGGTGACCTTGCCGTCATCGCTCTCAAAGACGATGGCAGTTTTGTTTTCGGTCGGCGTACCGAGATGGCGATCCAGGCAGTTGTACGAAGCGTTCAGCTCACCGTCTTCAAACCAGGTGTAGAAAGGTGCTTTCGACTCGTCGAGTACCTTGGTGAACGGCTTTTTCCAGCTCAGATTATCTTTGGCGAGGCGGCTCCAGAAACCATTGGGGTCGGTATCGGCCTCTTTGCAAAGCGCGTTGTAGCCGTCCATGCCAGAGATGCGGGCGGCTCTGACGGTAGCGTCGCTGGGCGGAAAGATGCGGTTTTCGATCAGGGTCGATTCAATCGCAGACGAACTGTTGCTCATGCCTTTGTCTCCTTGTGGTTATGTGTAATTTACGCGACGCAATGTCAGGGTTTTCACTTACGTGCGACTGACTGGCTGCCAGCTTACATCCTGCGGCATGCAAAGCCTTGTCACAAGACCCGTGGCCTGCACTGCCTACAATCCGGCACCAACCCGAACCACCCCCTGGACCATGACGCCAAAAGATAAAACCAACGCGCGCCCGCTGCGCCCCATCCCCAACTTCATCTTCGCCAGCCGGTGGCTGCAGTTGCCCTTGTACCTTGGCTTGATTGCAGCGCAGGGCGTGTACGTGTTCCATTTCTGGGTCGAACTGATCCACCTGCTGGAAGCCGTGTTCGGCAGTCAGACCGCGCTACAGGCCCTGGTCACCAGCATTGGCTACAAGTCCACCACCGAAATCACATCGCTGAACGAGACCATCATCATGCTGGTGGTGCTGGCCTTGATCGACGTGGTGATGATCTCCAACCTGCTGATCATGGTGATCGTCGGTGGCTACGAAACCTTTGTCAGTCGCATGCACCTGGAGACCCACCCCGACCAGCCCGAATGGCTGAGTCACGTCAACGCGTCGGTACTCAAGGTCAAGTTGGCGACCGCCATCATTGGCATCTCGTCCATCCACCTGCTCAAGACCTTCATCAGCGCGGCCAACTACGACGAGAAAGTGCTGATGTGGCAAACCATCATCCACATCGCGTTTTTGCTCAGCGCTTTGGCCATCGCCTGGACCGACAAGCTGCTCACCAGCAGCCACGGCGATCAGCAGCACTGAAATCGGGCGGATGTCGGCTTACCATAGCGGAATGATGATCCACGACAAGGAAGCCCCGGCATGTCGTTTTTAAGGCCACTGGCCGTACTGGCCTTGATCGCTCCCGGCGCGGCCATGGCCGCAGATTTCGACGGACGCCAGCTCACCGCACTGTGGGCCGTGCCGTTTGCCGGCATCTTGCTGTCTATTGCTCTGATGCCGCTGCTGACACCCAGCTTCTGGCACCACCACTACGGCAAGGTTGCCGCCGTCTGGGCGCTGACGTTTTTCGTCCCGTTCGCGGTCGCCTTCGGGCCAGCCGTGGCAGGGACCAACTTTGTACATGCCTTGCTGGCCGAGTACATCCCCTTCATCGTTTTGCTGACCGCCTTGTTCACTGTGGCTGGCGGCATCCACATCCGTGGCAACTTGCACGGCACACCGGCACTCAACACCGGCCTGCTGGCAACAGGCGCGGTGCTCGCCAGCTTCATGGGCACCACAGGTGCGTCCATGCTGCTGATACGCCCCCTCGTACGGGCGAACGACAACCGCACGCACCGCGCCCATGTGGTGGTGTTTTTTATCTTCATTGTCTCCAACGTGGGGGGTTCACTGACCCCATTGGGCGACCCGCCGTTGTTCCTCGGATTTCTCAAGGGGGTTGATTTCTTCTGGACAGCGCAACACATTTTTCCGGAAACCTTGTTCATTCTGGGCAGCCTGCTGGTGCTGTTTTACCTGCTCGACAGCTGGTATTTCCGCAAGGAAGGCGTGTTGCCGGTCGACCCGACGCCGGACACCCGACGCTTTGGGTTTGACGGCAGCCAAAATTTCCTGCTGCTGGGTGTGGTGGTGGCGCTGGTACTGATGAGCGGTGTGTGGAAAACGCCGCAGAGCTTCAATGTCTTCGGAACCGAAGTGGGTCTGCCGGGGCTGGTCCGCGATGCCGGTCTGGTGCTGGTGACCCTGGTCTCGTTGGTCATCACGCAGAAGTCGGTGCACCAGGACAACCAGTTCTCCTGGGGCCCCATGCTGGAGGTGGCCAAGCTGTTTGCCGGCATTTTCCTCACCATCATCCCGGTGATCGCCATGCTCAAGGCTGGTACGGACGGCCCGTTTGGCGCCATCGTGGCCGCCGTCACCCGCCCAGATGGACAGCCCAACCCGCTGATGTACTTCTGGGCTACAGGTGTGCTCAGTTCCTTTTTGGACAACGCCCCCACCTACCTGGTGTTCTTCAACACCGCCGGGGGCGACCCTCAGGTGCTGATGACCAGCATGGCGACCACACTCGCGGCGATTTCCGCGGGCGCGGTGTTTATGGGCGCCAATACCTACATCGGCAATGCCCCCAACCTGATGGTCAAGGCGATTGCCGAAGACCGCGGCGTGAAGATGCCGAGCTTCTTTGGCTACATGGCCTGGTCTGGTGCGGTGCTTATACCGCTGTTCATCGCTGTCAGCTTCATCTGGTTCAGCTAGCAGCGGGTCGCCGCAACAACATGGCCGTGCCGAGCAAGCCGGCGACCAGTGAGCCACACAACACGCCAAGCTTCACCTGGGTTTCGTAACCCGCGTCTTGTCCAGCAAACGCCAGCGCGCCGATGAACAGGCTCATGGTGAAGCCCACGCCGCACAACAAGCAGACGCCAAAGAACTGACCCCAGGTGGCCTGTGCCGGCAGCGCAGCGCCACCGAAACGGATCAGTGCCCACGACGCGCCAAACACCCCGATGGCCTTGCCGAACACCAAGCCAGCGGCAATGCCCAACGGCACGGTTTGCAGCAGGGTGGCGGGCGTGACGCCCTGCAAGGAAACACCCGCATTGACAAAGGCAAACATCGGCAACACCGCGAATGCGACCCAAGGGTGAAGTGCGTTCTCCACGGTTTGGAGCGGTGACTCACCCTCGTGGCCAGGCCGCGTGTCCACCAGCGGAATGGCAAACGCCGTCACCACACCGGCGAGTGTGGCGTGGATACCGGACTTGAGCACACACACCCAGACCACCAAGCCGACCAGAACGTACAACCCGACGGCCATCACCCTCCAACGGTTCATGGCCAGCAACACCGCGCTACCCAACGCCGCCGCCAGCAGCATGGGCAGCGACAACTGCGCGGTGTAGAAAAAGGCGATGACTAGAATCGCGCCGAGATCGTCAATGATGGCCACGGCGGTGAGAAAAATCTTCAGCGCCACCGGTACCCGGCTGCCGAGCAGGATCAGGATGCCCAACGCGAACGCAATGTCGGTCGCCGCTGGAATGGCCCAACCGCGCAGCGCCACCGGGTCACCCCAATTGATGGCGGCATAAATCAGCGCGGGCACCACCATGCCGCCAAGCGCCGCGCTGGCCGGAAGCAGCGCCTGGCTGCGCGAGGCCAGTTCACCCTGTAGCAACTCGCGCTTGATTTCCAGCCCGACCAGGAAGAAGAACACGGCCATCCACAGGTCGTTGACCCACAAAAGCAGTGGCTTGGAGAGCACCAGCCACTCACCCAAGCGCAGCTCTCCTGGCATTTGCACGAAGCGCAGGTAAGCACCGCTCCAACCGGAATTGCTGACTACCAGCGCCACCACCGCTGCCAGCGCCAAGACGACGCCCCCGAAAGATTGCGAACGGATGAACCGGTGGATGGTGCGTTGAATCAGGGTGAGCAAAACAGAGCGTCCTTGTAAAAAATACAAAACTTACAAACCTCTGCAATCTACCCCACGCGTGAGATCCCCGCCATTTGTGCGGGGCTTACCCAGGCGTCGAATTGCTCGCCAGTCACCAGCCCGGAGCCAATGGCCGCGTCGCGCAGGCTGCTGCCCTCGCGGTGCGCCTTTTTGGCGATCAGGGCCGCCTTGTCGTATCCGATATGCGGGTTCAACGCAGTCACCAGCATCAGCGAACGTGACACCAGTTCGGCAATGCGTTCGCGGTTGGGCTCGATGCCGACCGCACAGTGCCTGTTGAAGCTGGTCATGCCATCGGACAGCAGCCGCACGCTTTGCATGAAGTTGTGGGCCACCATGGGACGAAACACGTTCAACTCGAAATTGCCCGACGCGCCGCCGACGTTGATGGCCACATCGTTACCAAAGACCTGGCAACACACCATGGTGAGCGCCTCGCTCTGCGTCGGGTTGACCTTGCCCGGCATGATGGACGAACCTGGCTCGTTCTCTGGAATCGACAACTCGCCAATGCCACTGCGCGGGCCGCTGGCCAGCCAGCGCACGTCGTTGGCGAGCTTCATCAGGCTCGCGGCCAGGCCCTTGAGCGCGCCATGGGCATGAACCAGGGCATCACACGAGGCCAACGCCTCGAATTTGTTGGGGGCCGTCACGAATGGCAGGCCGGTGAACTGCGCCAACTCGGCTGCGGCCTGCTCCGCGTAACCGGCGGGCGCATTCAGGCCGGTTCCCACCGCGGTACCCCCCAGCGCCAACTCGCACAGGTGCGGCAGCGCACTGCAGACATGCCGCTGCGCATGGTCCAGCTGCGCCACATAGCCCGAGAACTCCTGCCCCAGCGTCAGCGGCGTGGCGTCCTGCAGGTGGGTGCGGCCGATCTTGACGATGCCAGCAAACGCCTGCGACTTGACCGCCAGAGTCGCGCGCAGGGCCGCCAAAGCCGGCAGAAGCCGGTGCGTGATGGCATCGACCGCGGCCACATGCATCGCTGCGGGGAACACGTCGTTGCTGGACTGGCTGCGGTTCACATCGTCGTTGGGATGCACCAACCGCCCCTCGCCGCGCGCGCCTCCCAGAAGTTCGCTGGCGCGGTTGGCCAGCACCTCGTTGACGTTCATGTTGGACTGTGTGCCCGACCCGGTTTGCCACACCACCAGGGGGAACTCCGCGTCATGCTGACCGGCCAGCACCTCGTCGGCCGCCGCCACGATGGCCTCGGCTTGGGCGGCTGCCAGCAGCCCCAGCGCCCGGTTGACGTGGGCCGACGCCCTCTTGACCTGCACCAGCGCGCGGATGATTTCGCGCGGCTGGCGCTCCCCTGAAATGTCGAAGTTCTGGAGCGAGCGCTGCGTCTGGGCTCCCCACAGGTGGTCGGCCGGGACGTCGATGGGGCCGAAAGTGTCGTGCTCGGTGCGTGTGTTCATGGGTTCCCCTGACCTGTCAAAATACAGGGCTGCCGTTCACCCTAGCAGAGTTGGCGGCCCTTGCCCACCCACTACAACTCCTCCACGCACCATGACCACGAGCATCCGCCAGGCCGACCTGATCGAGTCCATTGCCGCCGCCCTGCAGTACATCAGCTACTACCACCCGACCGACTACATCGCCCACTTGGCGCGCGCTTACGAGCGCGAGCAAAGCCCAGCGGCCAAGGACGCGATTGCACAGATCCTGACCAACAGCAAGATGAGCGCCACCGGCCAGCGACCAATCTGCCAGGACACTGGCATCGTCAACGTGTTTCTGAAGGTGGGCATGGACGTGCGCTGGGAAGGCTTCACTGGCAGCCTGGAAGACGCTATCAACGAAGGCGTACGCCAAGGTTACAACCACCCCGACAACATGCTGCGCGCCAGCATCGTGGCCGACCCACAGTTCGACCGCAAGAACACCAAGGACAACACCCCTGCGGTGATCGTGACCGAAATCGTGCCTGGCAACACGGTGGACATCACCGTGGCGGCCAAGGGCGGCGGCAGCGAAAACAAGAGCAAGATGGTCATGCTCAACCCCGGTGACTCGGTGGTGGACTGGGTGCTGAAAACCGTGCCCACCATGGGTGCCGGCTGGTGCCCGCCCGGAATGCTGGGCATCGGCATTGGCGGCACCGCCGAGAAAGCCGTTTTGATGGCCAAACAAAGCCTGATGGACGACCTTGACATGTACGAGTTGCAGGCCAAGTCCAGCAGCGGTGCCTCGCTCACCAAAACCGAAGAACTCCGCCTGGAGCTGTTCGAAAAAGTCAACGCGCTGGGCATCGGCGCACAGGGCCTCGGCGGTCTGACCACGGTGCTCGACATCAAGATCAAGATGTACCCGACCCATGCCGCCAGCAAGCCCGTGGCCATGATCCCCAACTGCGCCGCCACCCGCCACGCCCACTTTGTGATGGACGGCAGCGGCCCTGTGTACCTGGATCCGCCGAGCCTGGACCTGTGGCCCAACGTCAACTGGACACCCGACTACAACAAGAGCAAAAAGGTCGACCTGAACACGCTGACCAAAGCCGAAGTGGCGAGTTGGAAGCCCGGCGACACGCTGCTGCTCAACGGCAAGATGCTGACTGGCCGTGACGCTGCGCACAAGCGCATTCAGGGCATGCTGGCCAAGGGCGAGAAGCTGCCGGTGGACTTCACCAACCGCGTGATCTAC
>CAZANT010000137.1:0-6998 GCA_964486575.1 uncultured Burkholderiaceae bacterium
CGCTGCGCGAACTGCTGCCCCAAGTGGCCAAACACGGCACCTTCAACTGCCTTCTGGGCAACGGGCAAGCGCTGTGGGCCCACGCCAGCACCGACCTGCATTGGGTGACGCGGCAACACCCATTCACCAATGCGACGCTGCGCGACGACGATGTGAGTGTGGATTTCTCGCAACACGCCCAGCCCAGCGACCGGGTGACAGTGGTGGTGACCACGCCTTTGACCACGAACGAGGCTTGGGTAAGGTTCAGCCCGGGTGAGCTTCTGGTGTTTTCGGAGGGTCGACCGCTGTCCGAGCCATCGCCAGACCGGGTGCGCTGAACAGCTGCCAGCCCGTGTTCGCCCGCGGGCGTGGGCTCCGGCCAGCCCCCGTCCCAGCACCATAAAAAAACCCGCCAGGCGAACGCCCGGCGGGTTGAAGCCTTGAACTACTCCCTCAGAAAAATCAAATCAGAAGCTGTGGCGAACGCCAGCCTCAACACCTGTCGAACCGTTGTTGGCGGCCGTGACGGCACCACTCACGCCAGACACCCGCACCGCGGCGCTGGTCAGGTTGCCGCCGCCGGAGTTCTTCACCCGCGCCACAGTGGTGTACAGCGCGGTCCGCTTGGAGAGGTTGTGCACGTAGCCCAGTGCGAATTTCGAGGCGCGTGGCTCGGTGTTGAGGCCCAGGCCATTTTCAACATCAATGCGGCTGTAAGCGGCCTTCAACACACCGTTGCCGCCGACTGGCACGATGACCCCCAGGCCGTAGGCCTTGCCTTCCACGTCGTTGCCAGCGGATGCGGTGCCCCCGTTGCCAAAGCCGCTGCCCACGGTGTTGCGAATCTTTTGTACGTTGTACTCACCGGTCAACTTCGCCACGCCGATGTCATAGGAGCCTGCGACGCTGACCACGCTGCGGTCGTTGTTCAGGCCTGACGGTGCATACACCCGATCCACTTTGCCATACGCCACCGCGATTTCGGCTGGGCCACCCTTGTAGCCAAGGCGCAGACCGAGGTAGTTGCCGTTGTCTTCTGCGGCGGCAGGTGTCGTGTTTGACGGTTGCTCGCCCAATGCGTAGTGCAACTGGCCATAGAAGCCTCCCAAACCGCTGGGCGTGAAGTAATGGATGCCGTTGGACGTCCGCTGCTGCGCCTGACCAATCAGGTTGGCCTGCACCACCACGTCGGTGCCGACGCTGGTGACGCCGAATGGGCTGAACGTGTCGTTGTAGTACGCCGGTACAAAGTCGCGACCCAGTCGAACCTCACCGAAGTTGCCCTGCAGGCTGACCGTCGCGCGGCGGCCGAACTGCAACGATCCCGCTGCCGTGCTGGCGGTGATGTTATCGAGGCTGGAGTTTGTCGCGCCAGCGCCACTGTCCGAATTCAGCCCGGCTTCGAGCCAGAAGCCGGCCTTCAAACCACCGCCCAGGTCTTCCACCCCGCGAAAACCCAGGCGACTGCTGGCGCTGTTACCCGTGCTGATGCCCGACACGCTGGCAATGCTGCCGCCGTCACGGGTGTAGGCCGTGTCGATGACACCGAAAACAGTCACGCTGGACTGCGCCGAGGCGCCGCCGAACGCCGCCAAGACGCCCAGGCCAATGATGTAGTTCTTCATTTGATTTGATGCTCCAAAGGTTCGGTTGATCTACGCAGACACCACCCCAACGGCATGGCCCACTGCACAGAACACAAATTCTTACAGCTTCAAATCAGAATATTTAATTGTCAATTTTTCCAAAGTAATAACCAAAACATCTGAGCAGACAAAAAAATGCCGCCAGACGCGAATCTGGCGGCATCAACCTTGGGGACACACTGAAATGCTGGAGCGCTTTCTTTAGAAGCTGTGGCGGATGCCAGCTTCAAAGGCTGTGGACGAGGTGTTGGGCCCGGCAACCGCACCGGAAATGCCCGCGACGCGCACTGCGCCGGCGGTCAATGTGGCGCCGGTGGGGGTGCCGTTGGAGTTCTTCAAATGCGCAGCCGAGGTGTAGAGCGCGGTGCGCTTGGAGAGGTTGTAGATGTAGCCCAGCGAGACCTTGCCTGCGCGCGGCTCGGTGCCGGGACCGTGACCGTTCTCCACATCGATGCGGCTGTAGGCCAAATTGACTTTGCCGGGACCGCACGGCACGCTGAGGCCCACGCTGATGGTCTTGCCCTTGGTGTCGTCACCCGCGAGGGACGCTGCACCACCGCTGCCAAAGCCGCCCCCCACAGAGTTCAGATTCTTTTGCAGCGAGTACTCGGCCGAGAGCTTGGCCAAGCCAAAGTCGTAGGCGGCCGCGGCATTGGCTTCACTGCGGTCGGCGTTCTGGCCAGTCACGGCGCGCGACACCTCCAGTTTGCCGTAACCCACCACCGCTTCCACCGGGCCCTTCTTGAACGAGACGCGGGCGCCGGCATAGTTGCCATCTTTTTTGCCAATCGAGGGGGTGACGTTGGACGGACGCTCGCCAAACGCGTAGTGCACGTGGCCGGTGAACCCGTACTTGGTCGGCGTGAAGTAGTGGATGCCGTTGGAGGTGCGCTGCTGCACCAGGCCGACGATGTTGGCCTGCTCAGACACGTCAGACCCCACGCTGTTGACACCGAACGGGCTCAGAAAGTCGGTGTAGAACGAGGGCACGATGTCGCGGCCCAAGCGCACCTCGCCGTAGGGCGTGACCAGGCTGACCGTCGCACGGCGGCCAAACTGCAGCGCACCGAGCCCAGTGGCGGCTGAGGGTGGCGTGAGGTTATCGGGATTGGTGTTCTGGTTCGCAGCGCCGCTGTCCACGTTGAACCCGGTTTCCAGCCAGAACTCGGCTTTGTAGCCGCCGCCCAAGTCTTCGGTGCCACGGAAGCCAAGGCGGCTGTTGGCGGTGCCCGAGGTGCTCAGGCCGCGTGCGCTGGAAACAGAGCCGCCGTCGCGGGTGTATCCCACGTCCATCAGGCCGAAGATGGTGACCGACGACTGAGCTTGGGCCGCTGCGGCGGTGGCCAGCAGGCCAGCCCCGATCAAGATTTTGTTCATGTGTTGGTTCTCTTGGTAGTGCAAAGGTAGACGCCGGTCGCGCCGGCGCTGTGGCTATGCAGCATTTGTGCCACTGAGGGTTATGGCTCAGGGTCCAAGAGAAACAGGCGCAATACCCCTCACCGCCCCGCTGGTGTTCGGGTTGGGTGTGTCAACAGATTGTTGGCAGGTGCCGACGCTTGCGGCGCCGCAGGCCGTGAGCGCCAGCGCGCCGGTCAACCTCGAAGCTCAGGCAGCGGCGACGGCGGCTTCCAACGCATCGGCAAACAGCGCGGCCACGTCGCAGCCGGTCTGGTCGAAGATTTCCTGGAAGCAGGTGGGGCTGGTGACGTTGATCTCGGTCACACAGTCCCCGATCACGTCCACCCCCGCCAGCAGCAAACCACGGGCCAGCAGCGTGGGGCCAAGAATGTCACCAATTTGTTGGTCTCGTGCGCTCAGTGGCTGGGCCAAGCCCTTGCCTCCAGCGGCAAGGTTGCCGCGCACCTCAGTGCCTTGCGGGATGCGGGCGAGGCAAAACGGCACCGCTTTGCCACCAACCACCAGCACCCGTTTGTCGCCCTGAGCAATCGCTGGCAGAAACTTCTGCACCATCACTGTTTGTGCACCGTTGCGGTTCAAGGTCTCGATGATGCTGCCCAGATTCAGGGCATCGGCCTTGACACGGAAGATGCCCATGCCGCCCATGCCATCCAGCGGCTTCAGGATGATGTCCTGGTGCTCGGCATGAAAGCGCTTGATGTCCGACGGGTCGCGCGTCACCAGCGTGGGCCCAATCAGCTCTGGGAACTCCAGAATGGCAAGCTTTTCCGGGTGGTCGCGCAGCGCGCGGGGTTTGTTGAAAACCCTGGCACCCTCGCGTTCGGCCTGCTCAAGCAAGTGGGTCGCGTAGAAGTACTCGGAGTCGAACGGCGGGTCTTTGCGCATCAGCACCGCGCCGAAGTCGGCCAGTGCCTGTGGGCGCTCGTTGGGCGGCGCCTGCTCTGCGGTGTACCAGGCCACCGGGTCACCGGTGAGCGTGATATCGCGCACGTAGGCGGTGACGCGGCCACCGCGCTGCCACATGAGGTCTTTGGGTTCACACACCGCAATGCGGTGACCGCGCGCTTGCAGCGTGCGCATCATCGCAAAGGTGGTGTCTTTGTAGATGGCGAAGGTGTCGAGCGGGTCAGCGATGAAAAGGAGGTTCATCGCCCGATTGTCGCCAAGAAGCCGCCGATGCGCTGTCGGCGGGGTGATGCTCAGATTTCGATCTTCGAGCCCAGTTCCACCACCGCGTTGTTGGGGAGGTTCAGAAAGTCGGCTGCGCCGCTGGCGTTGTGGTGCATCTGCGCGAAGAGTTTCTCGCGCCACATCATCATGCCTCGCCCCATGGTGGGCACCACCAGGTCGCGCGACAGGAAGTAGCTCGTGGTCATGGGTTCAAACTCGCAGCCCCGGCCCCGGATCTGTTCCAGCGCGCGCGGCACATCGGGATCGTTCTTGAAGCCGTAGTGGATGGTCACTTGCCAACAGTCGTGGCCGAGGGACTCGATTTCGAGCCGCTTGTCTAAGCCGATCCACGGCACCTCGTGGCTTTTCACGGTGACGAACAGGTTGTGCTCGTGCAGCACTTTGTTGTGCTTGAGGTTGTGCAGCAAGGCATTGGGCACGGTACCGGGCTCGCTGGTCAGGAACACCGCTGTGCCTTCGACCCGCACCGGCGGGCTGATGAACACGGCCTCAAGGAAACTCGGCAGGTCCAGCGCATCGGCCCGCACTTTCTCATTCAGCAGCTTGCGGCCCTGTTTCCAGGTCATCATCACGGTGAACATCACCACACCGATCAACACCGGAAACCAGCCACCGTGGAAAAACTTCAGGGTGTTCGAGGCGAACAGCATGAGGTCAATCAAGAAGAAGATGCCGGTGGCCGCGACGCACAGCAACAGCGGTAACTTCCAGGCGTAGCGAATGACAAAGAAAGTCAGCACGGTGGTGATCAGCATGTCGGTGGTGACTGCGATGCCGTAGGCCGAAGCTAGGTTGGACGAGGTCTTGAACAGCGCCACTGCGACCACAATCGCCACGAACAGCGACCAGTTCACCGCCGGAATGTAGATCTGCCCGGTCTCACGCACCGAGGTGTGGCGGATCACCATGCGGGGGAAGTAGCCAAGCTGGATCGCCTGCTTGGTGACCGAGAATGCCGCCGACAACAGCGCCTGCGACGCAATCACCGTGGCGGCTGTGGCCAGGATCACCAGCGGGATCAGCGCCCAGTCGGGTGCCATCAAGTAAAACGGGTTGCTGACGTGTTCGGGCGTGTACAGCAGCATCGCGCCCTGGCCAAAGTAGTTCAGCAACAGCGCCGGCATCACCAAGGTGAACCAGGCCAGGCGAATGGGTTGTTTGCCGAAGTGCCCCATGTCGGCATACAAAGCCTCCACACCGGTGACACACAGCACCAGCGCACCAAGCAGCACAAAGGTGGTGCCCGGCTGTTGCAACACGAAACGCAGCGCATGGTGTGGGCTCAGGGCGCCCAGCACCTCCGGGTGGGCCACGATGTGCGGCACACCCAGCACGCCAATCACCACAAACCACACCGCGCAGATGGGGCCAAAAAACTTGCCAATGCCAGCCGTGCCTTTCTTCTGGACCCAGAACAGGCAAAAAATAATGACCAGCGACAAGGGGGTGACGTAGCGCTTGAGCGCGGGCGAAATCAGCTCCAGCCCTTCCACCGCCGACAACACCGAAATCGCGGGGGTGATGACCCCGTCGCCGTAAAAAATCGCAGTGCCGCAAATGCCGGTGAACAACACCACCCGCCGCAGACGGGGCCGGTCGCTCACCGCGTTCGACGCCAGCGCCAGCATCGCGATCAGGCCGCCCTCGCCCTTGTTGTCGGCGCGCAGGATCAGCGTGACGTACTTGAGCGACACCACCACCGTCACCAGCCAAAACACCAGCGACAGGATGCCGTAGATGTTGTCGGGGGTCAGAGCGACGCCGCCCTCGGTGAACACCACCTTGAGGGCGTACAGGACGCTGGTACCAATGTCGCCGTAGACAACACCGAGGGCACCCAAGGTGAGCGCGGCAAGAGAGGATTTGGATGCGGACACAGAAACTGCCCCGGCCATCAGTGGCCAGGACCTTGTTGTCATGGGACCGCTATTCTGCGCCCGCCGTCCCGGCTGTGGACAGGGAGCGCGGTCTAGAGGGGTTTTCGTGTGGCGTTGTTGCGACGCAGCAACTGCGAACTGCTTGCCGTCAGGCCCGTGCAAGCCTCAGTCGTAGACCTCGGCGTCCGGATCGGTGGCTTCCAGTTCGTAACTCGCTGCGAGCATGGCCAAGCGGCCAATCACGCCATACATGTAGAAGCGGTTGGGCGCGCTGGCGCCCGGCTTCACGCCCGGCTGGGGCAGGTGCGTGGACTGGGCGAAGGCCAAGGGGACAAAGCTTGCGCCGGGCGCGTTCAGGTTTTCGTCCACGCCCCGTTCGGCGTGGATCCGGTAGAAGCCGCCGACCACGTAGCGGTCCATCATGTAGACCACCGGCTCGGCCACGGCGTCGTTCATCCGCTCGTTGGTCAACACCCCTTCCTGGATGATGACCTGGTTCACCGCCTGGCCGTCCTTGATGACCGCCATCTTGTTTTTGCTCTTGCGGTTGAGCACTTCCAGGTCCTTGACGTCGCGCACCGTCATGATGCCCATGCCGTAGGTGCCGTTGTCGGCCTTGACCACCACAAACGGCTTCTCGTTGATGCCGTATTCCTTGTACTTGCGCCGGATCTTGCCCAGCAGCGCATCCACGTTGGTGGTCAGGCACTCCATGCCGGTGCCTTCGGCAAAGTTCACTTCACCACACTGGTTGAACATTGGGTTGATCAGCCACGGGTCGATCCCCAGCAGCTTGCCGAAGCGCTTGGACACTTCTTCGTAGCTCTTGAAGTGCTGGCTCTTGCGGCGCACGCTCCAGCCGGCGTGCAGCGGCGGCAGCAGG
>CAZANT010000138.1:0-6990 GCA_964486575.1 uncultured Burkholderiaceae bacterium
CCACGCCTCCCCGGGATACGAGCCAGAACTCATCGCACACCGCGCGCAGCAGGGCCCGGTCGTGGCTGACCAGCATTACGGTGCCCTCAAACTCGTTCAGTGCCACGCTCAGAGCTTCTCGGGTGGCGAGGTCAAGGTGGTTGGTGGGTTCGTCCAGAAGAAGCAGGTTGGGACGCTGCCAGACGATCATGCACAGCACCAGCCTGGCTTTCTCGCCACCGCTCATGCTGCCCACGGCCTGTTTGACCATGTCGCCGCCAAAGTTGAACATCCCAAGGAAGGAGCGCAGGTCTTGCTCGCGCGTGCCCTGGCCGTGGTTGAGCGATGCCGCAGCCGACTCCTTCACCAGCCGAATCATGTGCTCCAGCGGCGTATCGGCTGGGCGCAGCACGTCCAGTTCCTGCTGCGCAAAGTAGCCGATGTTCAGGCCCTTGCCTTCGGTGATGTCGCCGCTGGTGGCCTTCAGGGCGCGGGCGACGGTTTTCACCAGTGTGGACTTGCCCTGGCCGTTGGCGCCGAGGATGCCAATGCGCTGACCGGCCAGCACCGAGCGGCTGACGTTGTTGACGATGACGGTCGGCGGCGTGCCGGGCGGTGCGTCTGCCGGCGGTGGGTAGCCAAAGCTGGCGTTGTGCATGGCCAGCATGGGGTTGGGCAGGTTCAGGGGTTCCTTGAACTCGAAGCTGAAGTCGGCATCGGCCAACATGGGGGCGATTTTTTCCATGCGCTCCAGTGCCTTCACCCGACTTTGCGCTTGTTTGGCCTTGCTGGCCTTGGCCTTGAAGCGGTCGATGAACTTCTGCAGATGGGCCATCTTGTCCTGCTGCCGCGCGTAGGCGCTTTGCTGCAAGGCCATCTGTTCGGCCCGCATGTCCTCGAACTTGCTGTAGTTGCCGCCGTAGCGCACCAGCTTGCCGGCGTCGATGTGCAAAGTGACGTTGGTCACTGCATCCAGAAACTCGCGGTCATGGCTGATGACGAGCATGGTGCCTGTATAGCGCTTGAGCCAGGCTTCCAGCCAGACCAGGGCGTCCAAGTCCAGGTGGTTGGTGGGTTCGTCGAGCAGCAACAGGTCGCTGGGGCACATCAATGCGCGTGCGAGTTGCAGCCGCATGCGCCATCCACCGGAAAAACTGTTGACCGGATTGTCCAGCTCGCTGGTCTTGAAGCCGAGGCCGAGGATCAGCGCCTGCGCGCGAGACGGGGCGTCGTGGGCGCCCGCGTCGTGCAGGGCCATGTAGGCATGCGCCATGCGGTCACCGTCGTTGCTGGCCTCGGCTGCATCCACCTCGGCCTGAGCGGCGAGCAGCGTCACGTCACCGTCAATCACGAACTGGGTTGCGGTCTGGGTGGTCTCGGGCATGTCCTGGGCGACCTGGGCCATGCGCCATTGCGGCGGAACAAAGAAGTCGCCGGCGTCTTCATGCAGAGTGCCGTTGAGCAGGGCAAACAGGGTGGACTTGCCGGCACCGTTTCGGCCCACCAGGCCGACCATTTCGCCGGGGTTGATGGTCACGGAGGCGCTGTCGAGCAGCACCTTGGCGCTGCGGCGCAGGGTCAGGTTTTTAAGGGTGATCATGTGGTGCGTTGGGCGGCAACCAGGGCATCGCGGGTCAGCAGCAGGACCTGGTCTTCGCCGGCGCTGGTGTCGAGCCAGACGGCCGGGAGTGCCGGGAAGGCCGATTCGAAGTGGTGGCGCTCATTGCCGATTTCCAACACCAGCACGGCGTTCGGGGTCATGCGCGCGGGCGCATCGCGCAGCATCTGGCGAATGAAGTCCATGCCGTCGGCACCGCCGGCAAGCGCCAGCACCGGTTCGGCCCTGTATTCAGGCGGCAGGGCGGCCATGCTCTGGCTATTGACGTAAGGCGGGTTGCACACGATCAGGTCGTAGGGGCCCGGGGCCTGTGCCAGTCCATCGGACTCGAACAGATGGATGCGCTGCTGCAGGCCGTGGTTACTGACATTGATGCGAGCCACCGCCAGCGCATCGGCAGAAATGTCGCAGGCGTCAACCACCACATCGGGATAGGCCATGGCCGCGAGCACCGCCAAGCTGCCATTGCCGGTGCAGAGGTCGAGCACTCGCTCGGTCGCCTGGCTGAGCCAGTAGTCGAGCGTGCCCGCCTGCTGCGGGTCGGCCAGCAGTTCGGCGATGAAGCTGCGCGGGACGATGGCACGTTCGTCCACATAGAAGGGCACGCCTTGCAGCCAGGCCTCGCGCGTCAGGTAGGCGGCAGGCAGGCGGGTGTTGATGCGCTGGGTGACCAGGGCGGCCACTTCGGTGGCTTCGGCGGCGGTCACTTCCTGCGAAGTCGGCAGGTCGGCCTCGGTGTCGATTTCCGTGTCCAGTGGCAGGCCGAGTTGCCAGAGGACCAGCCACGCGGCTTCGTCGCGGGCGTTGGTGGTGCCATGGCCAAAGGCCACACCGGCCTCGGCCAGCCGTTGCGCGCTGGCTTCGATCAGGTCAGCCAGCGTCATGCGGCCACCGAACGCGCGCTGGCGTGGGCGTTGAGGTTCTCAAGCACCCGGCGGTAGATGTTTTTTAACGGCTCGATGTCGGCCACCGCCACGTGTTCATTGATTTTGTGGATGGTGGCGTTGGGGGGGCCCAACTCAATCACCTGCGGGCAAATCTGCGCGATGAACCGGCCGTCGCTGGTGCCGCCCGTGGTGGACAGCTCGGTGGTGATGCCGGTCTCGTCCAAGATCGCCTGTTGCACGGCTTGCACCAGGGTGCCGGGCGTGGTGAGAAAGGGTCGGCCGCCAATCGTCCATTGCAGTTCGTAATCCAGTCCGTGGCGGTCGAGCACGGATGTCAGACGCTGTTGCAGGCCTTCGGGGGTGGATTCGGTGGAGAAGCGGAAGTTGAAGTCCACCACCACCGTGCCGGGAATCACGTTGCTGGCGCCGGTGCCGCCGTGAATGTTGCTGACCTGCCAACTGGTGGCCGGGAAGAAGGCGTTGCCCTGATCCCATTCAACGGTGGTGAGTTCGGCGAGCGCCGGGGCCAGCAGGTGGATCGGATTTTTGGCCTGGTGCGGGTAGGCAATGTGGCCTTGCACACCCTTGACGGTCAACTTGCCACTCATGGTGCCGCGCCGGCCATTTTTGATCATGTCGCCGGTGCGCTCGACCGAGGTCGGCTCGCCGACGATGCAGTAGTCCAGCTTCTCGCTGCGGGCGGTGAGCCATTCGCAGACCTTCACCGTGCCGTCGGTGGCGGGGCCCTCTTCGTCGCTGGTGAGCAAAAAGCCGATTGCGATGTGTGGCTGCGGATGGGCGGACAGGAACTCTTCGGTTGCCACCACCATCGCGGCAAGCGAGGTTTTCATGTCGCTGGTGCCGCGGCCGTAGAGTTTGCCGTCGCGGTGACTGGGCGTGAAGGGGTCGCTCGCCCACTGGTCCAGTGGTCCCGTGGGAACGACGTCAGTATGGCCTGCAAATACTATCAATTCAGGAGCTGAATCGCCAGATTGCGATAAGGCTTGAGCCCGATTTGGCTTAAAAATGGCCCACAGGTTGGCCACGCGAAAGTCGTCAGGACCAAGCGGGAGGTGGTGGCAGGCGAAGCCGAGCGGTTCGAGGCGGCTGGCAATCAGCGCCTGGCAACCGGCGTCCTGTGGGGTGACGGAGGGCAGTGCGATGAGTTGCTCGGCCAGGTACAGCGTGTTCGCCATCAAGTGTCCAGCGTGATGTGGCCGAAGCTTGAGGCGTTGCTGCTGGCGGCGGTGTTGAGGGACGGGCTGGTTGGCCCGGCACCGGACGAGCCGGGGGCAGAGGTGAAGCGGTTCTCGAGCTTCCACATGAGGTTGGTGGGCGAGTCGGCGTTGGCCAGTCCTTCTTCCTTGGACACGGTGCCGTTGGTAATCATGCGAGCGATGTCCTGTTCAAAAGTCTGAGAGCCGGCGGCCATGGACTTTTCCATGGCCTCTTTGACGCCTGAGAAGTCGCCCCGTTCGATCAGCTCAGACACGAACTTGGTGTTCAGCATGACTTCCACCGCTGGGGCACGGCCGCCACCCACAGTGCGCAGCAGCCGCTGCGACACCACGGCCTTGAGCGCGGCGGCCAGGTCGCCCAGCAGGGTGGGGCGCACCTCCACCGGGTAGAAGCTCAGAATGCGGTTGAGCGCCTGATAGCTGTTGTTGGCGTGCAGGGTGGCCAGGCACAGGTGGCCGGACTGCGCGTAGGCAATGGCGGCGGACATGGTGTCACGGTCGCGGATCTCGCCGATCATGATCACATCGGGCGCCTGGCGCAGTGCGTTTTTGAGCCCGGTGTCCAGCGTCGCGGTGTCGGTGCCAATTTCACGTTGATTGATGACCGATTTCTTATTCTTAAACAGGTACTCAATCGGGTCTTCCAACGTCAGGATGTGGCCCGACATGCGCTCGTTTCGGTGGTCGATCAGCGACGCCAGCGTGGTGCTTTTACCGGCACCGGTAGCCCCCACCATCAGCAGCAGGCCGCGCTTCTGCAGCATCAGGTCCGCCAGACCGGCGGGCAAGCCCAAGGACTCGTATTTGGGGATGTCGAAGTTGATGCATCGAATCACCGCGGCGTAGCTGCCGCGTTGGCGCATCCCGCTGATGCGAAAGCGTCCGACACCAGCCATGGAATAGGCCATGTTGAGCTCGCCCGTCTCCTCGAGCTCTTCCATGCGTTTGGGTGGCAGGATTTCGGCCAGCAGGGCGCGCGGCGCGTCGGGCGGCAGGGCTTTGGCATTGACCGGCTGGCAGTCGCCCTTGATGCGGATCAGCACCGGCGAGCTGGCCGAAAGGTAGACATCCGACGCATGGCGTTCGGCCATCAACCGCAGAATGCTTTCCATCATGCTCATAAAACCACCTTTGTTGTGAAACCGCCGACCGGTCGCCCGTTCAGTCGCGCAGCAGGTCGTTCAGGCTGGTCTTGGCGCGGGTTTGCGCGTCGACACGCTTCACAATGACCGCGCAGTACAGGCTGTACTTGCCATCGGCACTCGGCAGGTTTCCTGAAACCACCACCGAGCCTGCGGGAATGCGGCCATAGGTGATCGTGCCAGTGGCTCGGTCGTAAATCTTGGTGCTTTGGCCGATGTACACGCCCATGGAAATCACCGAGTTTTCTTCGACAATCACCCCTTCTACCACTTCGGAGCGGGCGCCGATGAAGCAGTTGTCTTCAATGATGGTCGGGTTGGCTTGCAGCGGCTCCAGCACGCCGCCCAGACCCACACCCCCGGACAGGTGCACGTTTTTGCCGACTTGGCAGCAGCTGCCCACCGTGGCCCAGGTGTCGACCATCGTGCCCTCGCCCACGTAGGCGCCAATGTTCACGTAGCTGGGCATCAGGATCGCGCCCTTGGCGATGTAGCTGCCGCGGCGCGCCACGGCGGGGGGCACCACGCGCACGCCAGACGCCTTCATCTGCGCTTCGTCCATGTGGGCGAACTTGGTTTGTACCTTGTCGTAGAAGCCCAGATCGCCCGCCTTAACAACGGCATTGTCGTTCAGTCGGAAGCTCAGCAGCACCGCCTTTTTGATCCACTGGTGGGTGGTCCACTGACCGACGCCTTCACGGGTGGCCACGCGCAAGCGGCCCTTGTTCAGTTCACCGATCACATGCTCCACCGCGTCGACCACCTCCTTGGGGGCGGAGGTGGGGGACAGGTTGGCGCGGTCTTCCCACGCGGCGTCGATGATGGTCTGGAGTTGTTGTGTCATGGCTAGGGTTGGATGAGAACGGTGAAATCAGCAGAATCAGCGGAGTCAGGAACAGGATTGAATAAACTGGGCAATGCGGCGGGCGGCTTCCACACATTCGACGGTTTCGGCCACCAGGGCCATGCGAATGCGGCCAGCGCCTGGATTGTGGCCGTTGGCCTCGCCCACAGTGTGACTCGAACGGGCCAAGTAGCTGCCGGGCAGCACGGTAACATTGTATTGAGCCAGCAGGCCGCAGGCGAAGCTGGTGTCGCTCCCGCCGCACACATGGTCGGGTACCTTGGCCCAGAGGTAGAAACCAGCGTCCGGCAAGGCCACGTCCATGACCCCGGCCAGCAAGGGCGTCACGGTAGCGAACTTCTCGCGGTACAAGGCCCGGTTTTCCGCCACGTGGGCCTCGTCGTTCCAGGCAGCGATGCTCGCGCTTTGCACCACCGGGCTCATGGCGCTGCCGTGGTAGGTGCGGTAGAGCAAAAATGCCTTCATCAGCGCCGCGTCGCCGGCCACAAAGCCGCTGCGCAGCCCTGGCACGTTGCTGCGCTTGGACAGGCTGGTGAAGGCCACGAGATTTTTGAAGTCGGCCCGGCCCAGCGCGGCGGCGGCTTCCAGCCCGCCCAAGGGCGGCTCGTCGCGAAAGTAGATTTCGCTGTAGCACTCGTCCGAGGCGATCACGAAGCCGTGCCGGTCACTCAGGGCCCACAGCTTTTGCCACTCACTGAGCGGCATCACTGCGCCGGTGGGATTGCCAGGGGAGCAGACAAAGAGCAGTTGGGTGCGTGCCCACACGTCGTCTGGCACGCTGTCCCAGTCCACCGCGAAGTTGCACGCCGGGTCGGTGGGCACGTAATATGGCTCGGCGCCGGCCAGCACCGCCGCGCCTTCGTAAATTTGGTAGAACGGGTTGGGGCAGACCACCACCGGGCCCCGGCCCTGGGCGTCGCGGCGGGTGGGGTCGATCACTGTTTGTGCCAGCGCGAACAGGGCTTCGCGGGAGCCGTTCACGGGCAGCACCTGGTTGGCGGGGTTCAGGCTCAGCCGGTAGCGGCGTTGCAGCCATAACACCAAGGCCTCGCGCAACTTGGGTTCGCCCAGGGTTGCCGGGTAGCTGGCCAGACCCGCCAAGGCGCCAGACAGCGCGGTTTTGATGAATTCGGGCGTGGCGTGTTTCGGCTCGCCGATGCCCAGACTAATGGGTGCAAAAGCAGGGTTGGGAGTAACGTCAGCAAAAAGCGCGCGCAGTCGCTCAAAAGGGTAGGGCTGAAGGTGGGACAACAAAGGATTC
>CAZANT010000139.1:0-6986 GCA_964486575.1 uncultured Burkholderiaceae bacterium
TGTGCACTGCCTCGACGAGTGTGGCGACGTGTTCGGGCGGAGTGAACTGGCTGATGCCGTGGCCGAGGTTGAAGATGTGGGTGGGGCCGCTCTGGGTGGTGTCGGCGTGCGGCACCCCAAAGCTCTCGAGCACCTTGGCCACCTCGGCGCGGATCTGCTCAGGCTGGGCGAACAGCACATTGGGGTCGATGTTGCCCTGCAGCGCCTTGCCCGCGCCACCCACGTCCCCGCCCACCCGGGCCCGGGCCTGAGCCAGGTTGACCGTCCAGTCCAGCCCCAGCACCTCGCAGTCGAGTGCCGCCATCTCCTCGAGCCACAACCCGCCGCCCTTGGTGAAGACGATGCGCGGGATGCGCTGGCCGTTGTGCTCTTTCTTGAGCTGCTTGAGCACCCGGGCGGTGTAGCCCAGGCTGAACTTCTGGAAGGCGCCGTCGGCCAGCACCCCGCCCCAGGAGTCAAAAATCATCACCGCCTGGGCACCGGCCTCGATCTGGGTGTTCAGGTACAGCGCCACCGCGTCGGCGTTGACCTGCAGCATCTTGTGCATCAGGTCAGGGCGGCTGTAGAGCATGGTCTTGACCAGCCGGTAGTCGTCCGAGCCCTTGCCCTCGACCATGTAGCACGCCAGCGTCCAGGGGCTGCCGGAAAAACCAATCAGCGGGACGCGGCCGTTCAAAGCCTTGCGGATGGAGGTGACGGCGTCAAACACGTAGCGCAGCTTGGCCATGTCGGGCACGGCAAGCGCCGCCACGGCGGCTTCGTCGCGCACCGGGGAGGCGAAGCGGGGGCCTTCGCCCAGGGCGAACGACAAACCCAGGCCCATGGCGTCGGGCACCGTGAGGATGTCGCTGAACAGAATCGACGCGTCCAGCGGGTAGCGCTCCAGGGGCTGCAGTGTGACTTCGGTGGCGTAGTCGACGTTGGTGGCCAGTCCCATGAAGCTGCCGGCTTTGGCGCGGGTGGCGCAGTATTCGGGCAAATACCGGCCAGCCTGGCGCATGAGCCACACGGGGGTGTGGTCTGTGGCCTGGCGGAAACAGGCGCGCAGGAAGGTGTCGTTTTGCAGCGGGGCGTAGGGGGTCGGGGCAGTCATGGCGACATTGTGGCAGCGCCCTTTGCCAAACCGATGGGTTTGTATGCCTCAGCCGCAACACTGCAACCCTGTGACAGGCAAGCCCCCCTCAGTCTGGGTAACCCCCCGAAGTTGTCCGTCGCGCAGCGCTTTACCTGGCATCCAGTAGCACTGGGCTGGCCTGAATCTGGCTGGGTGAATATACTGTTATTAATTACAGTACTTGTGCCACTGATCTCCCTTCAAAGCACGTTGCCATGCCCGCCACCGCCCCCTTTTATCCACCCCCAGACCGAGCGATCGCTACGCCGGCACGACGGCCATTACCCGAGGCAGTGGCGTCACTGGTCTGGCGTGGCAACGCCCTGGGCACACCAACCACCTCGGTGGTCTCCACCGGCTTTGATGCGTTGGACCGGGAATTGCCCGGCGGCGGGTGGCCCTGCCACGCGCTGACCGAGTTGCTGCAAGCGCAGCCCGCCACCCTGGAATGGCGCCTGTTGGCACCAGCCATCCGCCCATTGGTGACCGCTGGCCAGTCGGTGGTGGTGGTTGCCCCACCACGTCAGCCCCACTTACCGGGTCTGCACCATGCCGGCATCGACGAGCGTCACTTGGTCTGGGTGCAGGCGGACACCCCGGCCGAGCGCCTGTGGTGCACCGAGCAGGTCATCCGCGCCAATGCCTTTGGCGCCCTGATCGCATGGCTGCCACAAGCCCGCCCAGAACAGATACGCCGTCTGCAAGTGAGCGCTCAGGACTGTGACGCCCCGGTGTTCTTGTTTCGGCCCCAGCAAGCACAGCGTGAGGCCTCGGCCGCACCGCTGCGGGTGATCGCCGATCTGGGGCCCAACTGGAGCCTGCAGGTCCACATCCTCAAGCGCCGTGGCCCAGTGCATGACGGCGCCATCCGCCTGGATGCCATCCCCGGTGGTCTGTCTTCGGTGCTGACGCCCCGGCTGATGCAACCCAGCCAACTGGTTTCACTGCCTTCCTCTGTATCCAACCGCGAGGTGACTTCCCATGCTTTGGGCAGCACTGTTGCTTCCCACCGGCCCCGACGCCAGCCCACCCTGCAATGACGCCTTGCATGGACTGGCGGCCTGGGCACTTCAATTCACCCCCCGTGTTGCCACCGTCGATGAAGCCGTTGTGATGGAGGTCGAAGGCAGTGCCCGCCTGTATGGTGGACGACGCGCCCTGCGCGACCGTGTCGTTCTGGATGCAGGGTCCTTGGGTGTGGACTTCCTGGCCTGGGCGCCTAACAGCCTGGCAGCACTGGCACTGGCCCGCGCGCGCATCGCCAACGGTTTCCGTAAACCGCTGCCCGAAATGCTCGACCCACTTCCGATCGAGGTGCTGCGCGCCGCCACGCGCCACCGGGTCACCCTGTCACAGATCGGTTGCCACACGCTGGGCGACCTGCGCGCCCTGCCGCGCGGTGGTGTCAGCCGGCGTTTTGACAAGGATTTGCTCACCGCCTTGGACCAGACTTATGGCTTGCGGCCCGAGGCCCATGCCTGGATCACGGTCCCGGAGACCTTTGCCAGCCGATTGGAACTGATGTCGCGGGTCGAGTTGGCACCCGCCCTGTTGTTTGGTGCCCGACGCTTGTTGATGCAGCTGTGCGGCTGGCTTGCGGCCCGGCAAGCTGGCGTCACCGCTCTGAGGCTGCAATGGGCCCACGATGCCATGCGTGCCAAGGACGCCGGAGACGGTGGCGCCTTCACCCTGCGAACCGCCACAGCCACCCGCGATCTGGAGCGCCTGTGCCGGCTGCTGGCCGAGCATCTGGCCAAGATCGAACTGAAAGCGCCGGTCGGTGAGCTGGCACTGACTGCCCTGGACGTGGCTCCGCTCGAGGTCCCGAACGGTGCCTTGTTGCCCGACCCGGTGAACCAGGGCGAGCCCCTGGCGCTGGTACTCGAGCGCATTGCGGCCCGCCTGGGGCCAGAACGGGTGCTGCGCCCCGTGCTGCGGGAAGACCACCGGCTGGAGTGGATGCAGCACTGGCAACCGGCCGCCGATGCCTTGCCGCGCAAGCCGGCACGGGCGGTGGCCATGCCCCAGCCAACCTGCGTCTTGAAGGAGCCGCTGCGGCTGGCCTGCAAGGGCGCCCAACCGATGTACCAGGGTCCACTGCAGTTGCTGACAGGCCCGCACCGGGTGGAAGGTGGCTGGTGGCACCGGGTCAGTGACGGTCAGCGCGCATTGAATGTGCAGCGCGATTATTGGGTGGCAATGAGCGCGCATGCCGGCGTGCTCTGGGTGTTCCAGACCCGGCTGGGCCGGGACGAGATCGCCTGGTACCTGCATGGCAGCTTTGCCTGACGGTGGGTTAGCTCATGGACACCCCGAACCCGGCGCCTTTCCGGGACCTGCCCGATTACGCCGAGTTGTGGTGTTTGTCGGCGTTCTCGTTTTTGCGTGGTGCCAGCATGCCCGACGAACTGGTGCAACGGGCTCAACAGCTGGGCTACACCGCGCTGGCGCTGACCGACGAGTGCTCGGTGGCTGGCATGGTGCGGGCCCATGTGGCGGCCAAAGAGGCCGGCCTGAAGCTGCTGGTCGGTGCCCAGTTCCAAGTCATTTGCGAATCGTCCTTCACGCTGGTGGTACTCGCCTGCAACCTGAACGGCTACGGCAACCTGTGCCAGTTCATCACCCGGTTGCGGTGCAGTGCCCCGAAAGGTACATACCGGCTGGCACTGGCTGACATCCAAGGCGAGGCGCTGAGCGATTGTGTGGTGTTGGCAGCCCTGCCTCGCGACGGTCTGGACGGCCCGCTTCTTTCTACCGCCCGCTGGCTGCTGGCCCAGTTCCTCGGCCGCTGCTGGCTGGCGGTGCAGCTGCAGCGGGTGCTGGGAGACGAGATGTGGCTGTACCGGATGCGGACCTTGAGTGAGGCCACAGCGATCCCTTTGGTGGCTGCCGGCGATGTGCACATGCATGCGCGATCCCGCAAACCATTGCAGGACGTGATGACGGCGACCCGCGTCGGCAAACCCCTGACGGAGTGTGGGCTGGAACTTCAGCCGAATGCCGAACGGCACCTGCGCACCCGACTGCGGCTGGCCAATACCTACCCGGCAGACCTTCTGGCCGAGACCCTGCAAGTGGCAGCCCGTTGTAACTTTGCGCTGGACGAGCTGCGTTACCAGTACCCAAGCGAGGTGGTGCCCGAAGGAGAAACACCTTTTTCCTGGCTGCGTCGGCTGACCTACGAAGGCGCAGGTCGGCGCTGGCCCGAGGGCATACCGGCCAAAGTGCAGTTGCAGATCGAGCGTGAATTGGCACTGATCGCCGAGCTGGGCTACGAGCACTACTTCCTGACGGTGGCCGACATCGTGGCCTTTGCCCGGTCGCGTCACATCCTGTGCCAGGGCCGTGGCTCGGCCGCCAACAGCGTGGTCTGCTACTGCCTGGGCGTCACCGAGGTGGATCCAGCCCGCATGTCGGTGTTGTTTGAGCGCTTCATCAGCAGGGAACGCAACGAGCCACCTGATATTGACGTGGACTTCGAACACGAGCGGCGGGAAGAAGTGATCCAGTACCTGTACACCAAGTACGGACGGGACCGGGCTGCGCTGACGGCCACCGTCATCCGCTACCGGCCCAAGTCGGCGATGCGTGATGTGGGCAAGGCACTGGGATTTGGTGCGGCCGTGATCGACAAACTGGCCCGAAGCCATGTCTGGTGGGATGGGCCAGAGGTCAGGCAGGCCCACTTGGCATCGGCCGGGCTGGACCCGGACGACCTGGCCGTGGTGCAGTGGCTCAGCCTCGTCGACCAGCTGCTGGGCATGCCGCGCCACTTGTCTCAGCACACCGGTGGCTTTGTTTTGACCCAGGGCCCAGTCACACGGATGGTACCAGTCGAAAACGCCACCATGGCCGACCGCACCGTGATCGAGTGGGACAAAGACGACCTCGATGCCATTGGCCTGCTCAAGGTCGATGTACTGGCGTTGGGCATGCTGACCGCCATCCGCAAGGCACTGGTGTTCATTGGTGAAGGACTGGGCTGCGCGTTTGAGATGCAGGACATCCCGGCCGAGGACAGCGCCACCTACGACATGATCTGCAAGGCCGATACGGTGGGCGTGTTCCAGATTGAGAGCCGCGCCCAGATGTCGATGCTGCCCCGGTTGCGGCCGCGCTGCTTCTACGACCTGGTGATCGAAGTGTCCATCGTCCGGCCAGGCCCCATCCAGGGCGGCATGGTCCACCCTTACCTGAACCGGCGTCAGGGCAAGGCACCGGTGACTTACGCCAGCGAAGATTTGAAAGAAGCGCTGGGGCGAACACTGGGCATTCCGGTGTTCCAGGAACAGGTGATGCAGATTGCGGTGCTCGCAGCTGGCTTCACGCCAGGCGAGGCCGACGCCCTGCGCCGGTCGATGGCGGCATGGAAGCGCAAGGGTGGACTTGAGCACTACCACGAAAAGATCGTGAAGGGCATGACGGCACGCGGCTACGAGGAGGCGTTTGCCACATCCATCTTCGAGCAAATCAAGGGCTTCAGCGAGTACGGCTTCCCGGAGAGCCATGCGGCATCGTTCGCCTTGCTGGTTTATGCCAGTTGCTGGATCAAGTGCCACCATCCGGCAGCGTTTCTGGCTGCCATGCTGAATTCACAGCCACTGGGCTTTTACACGCCAAGCCAACTGTTGCAGGACGCGAAGCGCCACCATGTGGAAGTGCGCGCCATCGACGTGATGGCCAGCGATTGGGACTGCACCCTCGAAGGGTCGGTAGAGCGTCCGGCGGTACGGCTGGGATTGCGGCTGGTCTCTGGGCTGCGGCAGGACGCTGCGCAACGCATCGTGGCCGAGCGAACACAGTCGCCATTTGACGGGGCTGACGACCTCGCTCGCAGGGCCGGGTTGGATCAGCACGAAATGCGGCTGCTGGCGGGCGCCGATGCGCTCAGGAGCCTGTCAGGGCACCGACGCCAGCAGGTCTGGGAAGCTTCCGCTTTGCGAGCGGCGCCGTTGTTGCTGCGAGAGGCGCCAGTCAACGAAGCGTTTTTGGAGCTACCGGAAGCGCCTGAGGGTGAAGACATCGTCAATGACTTTGCGACCACCGGGTTGACACTGCGCCGGCACCCACTGGCGTTGTTACGCCCCCTGTTGGACCAACGCAAGCTGATGTCGGCCGAGCAGTTGCACAACCTGCCCGATGGACGGCTGGTGCACCACTGCGGCATCGTGACCCTGCGGCAACAGCCAGAGACAGCCAAGGGCACGGTGTTTGTGAGTCTGGAAGACGAAACCGGGACGGTGCAGGTCATCGTCTGGAAAGGCTTGCGCGACCAGCAGCGGCAGGAACTGCTGCACGCGCGGTTGATGGCGGTGCACGGGACCTGGCAGCGCGAGGGGGAAGTGCGCAACCTGATTGCAGTACGTCTGGAGGATTTGACGCCGCTGTTGGGTCAGCTAGCCACCCTGAGTCGAGATTTCAAATGACGCTGTTGGGGAGGTACCATCGGCATGCCTGTACCCACAAGTCTCGCCCTCGCAGGCAACCAATTGTCGAATGGCAACGCGACCGCCTAACGCAAGCGCAGCAGCAGGCCCGCCAACAGGCCAACGCCTGCGGCCATGGCCACCGCACGCATCGGTTTGTCGCGCACATAGCCGCGTGTCATCTCAACACCTTTGGTCGAAGCCTCGCGCAGGCGGGCACTTTGGTGGCTGATGCTTCGGGCCAGGCCGGACACGTTGTCAGACAGGTGGTCCACCACGTCGTGCGCAGCCGACGTGGTGCGGCCGAAAGCCGAACTTGCGCCGTCGATGGCCACATTGGCTGCACGAGCCAGGCGGTTGTTTTCACCACCGTCGACGGTGTCGTGGGAAAGTGTTGTTTCCAGAGACAAAGGGAGCCGGTTTCCAGTCGAATACTGAGCCACCTG
>CAZANT010000140.1:0-6349 GCA_964486575.1 uncultured Burkholderiaceae bacterium
TGGGGCTGGAACCGGCAGGCCCGTCGGTGGCGCGGTGGGCGAACTTGCCGCCCACCGGTCGGGCGTTGCAAAACGCCGCAAAGGTGGCGCGAATCTCATCACGGCTCAGATGGGCGTAGTGGCGCATGCAGGCCAGCCAGTCGGTGGGCCAACCCAATGTTTCCACCAACTCCCGCGGCAGGCCAAAAGGAAAGTCGAAGGCGCCAACCCAGGGCTGCGGACCGGCCAAGCGTTCTGCGAAGGCGCCGAGCGTCTCGATCCGCTCGAGCCGGTTCAATACCACCCGGCCGCCGGTTTGCTGCCCTATCGCCAGCACGATGGGCTTGCGGCGGCTGGGGGCGCTGGAAAAGTCGCAGCCGAGCAGCGATGGCGCGGAAGTCACCGCCAACTCAAGCGGGCTCGCCCAGTGCGGCGCGCAAGGCGGCCGGCACCGACCCACTGCGAAGCGGCGAGCCAGGGCCAGCTTCGTACTGACACCAGACCCGTGTTTCGCTGCCATGCGCCAGCAGGCGACCGTCGGCGTGAACGATGCGGTGGCCCACCGTGAAAGAGCGGTTGCCCCAGCGGGTGACCTGCACTTCGAGACTGCAGTGGTCACCGTAAATGGGCGAAGCGACAAAGGTGCACTGCGTGTCCACCGAGGGAATGGTCCATCCCTCGGCCCGGATGCGCGCGGCGGGGTATCCCACCTGCTCCAGCAAGGACCAGGTGCCCGCATCCATCCAGCGGTAGTAGGTGGGGTAGTAGATGATGCCCGCCGGGTCACACTCGCCCCAGGCGACCTGCCGAGGCAGGCGGCACACCACCGAGGTCATCGCCTCAGGCTCGCCCGATGATGGACGCGGTGGCCATCAGTTCTTCAAGCAAGGCGAGCGACACTTTGCCCGACACCGCGTACGGGTCCAGCTCCGGCTTCTCGGCGTACTTCAGCAGGATGCTGGTGTTGATCTTGGACATGTTGACCTGCCCCATGGTCCAGCCACCGAACCGGCGCTCGCTGATTTCTTCGTAATGCAGCAGCACCACGTCCTTGTGGCGCGGGTCGCGCTGGATGTGGCCGTACAACTCGCTGACCGGCATGCGCCCGCCTTCGATGGCTTGCAGGAAGATGCCGCCGCCGTAGCAGAGGATGCCGGTGATGCCGGTCAAGGGATTGAACTGGCGCGATTGCGCGAGGATGGCGTCGATGGCACCGGCACTCGGGTCAACAGCGCGGCTGGCGTATAGAAGGCGTACCAACATGGAGGGTCTCGATTCAGGCTTTGTTGGGGATCAGCGACAAGAACTCGCGCCGCAGGTTGGGGTCTTTCAGGAACACGCCACGCATGACCGAGTTGATCATGCGGCTGTCCATGTCTTTCACACCGCGCCAGGCCATGCAGTAATGGCTGGCTTCCATCACGATGGCCAGGCCGTCCGGCTGAGTTTTTTCCTGGATCAGGTCGGCCAGTTGCACCACCGCCTCTTCCTGGATCTGCGGCCGGCCCATGACCCATTCGGCCAGGCGGGCGTACTTGGACAGGCCAATCACGTTGGTGTGCTCGTTGGGCATCACGCCGATCCAGATCTTGCCGATGACCGGGCAGAAGTGGTGGCTGCAGGCGCTTCGCACAGTGATCGGGCCCACGATCATCAACTCGTTCAGGTGACCGACATTGGGGAACTCGGTGATGGTGGGGGCCTGCACGTAGCGGCCACGAAACACCTCGTTCACGTACATCTTGGCCACGCGGCGGGCGGTGTCGCCCGTGTTGTGGTCGTTGTCGGTGTCGATCACCAGGCTGTCGAGCACGCCTTGCATCTTGACGGTCACTTCGTCGAGCAGCTTTTCCAGATCACCGGGCTGGATGAAACCGGCAATGTTGTCATTGGCGTGAAAGCGTTTGCGGGCCGCGGCGAGGCGCTCGCGGATCTTGACGGAAACGGGGGTGCCCTCGTCCGGGTCTGCAGGTGTCATGGGGGGTTTGCTGGTCATGTTCACCCGCGATGGTACCAGTGATTAATTTTGAAGGTTTTTAGCACTCGAGCCCTAGTAAAACCTTACGATTTAGCTATGAGTTCAGGAGCAATTCGAGGTCCTGCAAGGTGTTGGCTTCGTGCAGCGGTTTGTCTGCGCGGATGCGCAGCATCCGTGGGACGCGCACCGCCACCCCGCTTTTGTGGCGCGCACTGCGGTTGATGCCCTCAAAGCCCAGCTCGAACACCAGTGTGGGCCGTACCGAGCGCACCGGGCCAAACTTTTCCAGCGTGGTCTTGCGAACGACCGCATCCACTTGCCGGAATTCCTCATCGGTCAAACCGGAGTAGGCTTTGGCGAACGCCACGAGTTGGAGTGCGCCGGGTTGGGCGGGTTGTTTCGCGGCGATGGCCTCCAGCACCGCGTCGGCCTCGGCCCGGTCGCGCGGCGCGCGGTTCCAGACGGCAAAGGTGTAGTCCGTGTAAACCGAGGCGCGTCGCCCGTGGCCGGCCTGGGCGTAGATCAGCACGCAGTCAATGCGCATGGGGTCGATCTTCCACTTCAGCCACAGGCCATCGGCCCTGCTGCGGCCGGTGCCATAGCCGGCATCGCGCCGTTTGAGCATGAATCCTTCCATGCCGCGCGCCCGCGATTCGCGGCGCAGCGCGGCGTACTCGGCCCAGCTGTTTCGTTGCTCAACTGGCGACAGCCGCACGCCGGTGCCGGCCAGCCGCGCTTCCAGACGTGCCCGGCGCACCTGTTGGGGCAGCGCGCGCAGGTCGTATCCAGCGTCCTCCAGCAGGTCGTAGGCCATAAAGGTCACAGGCGCTTCGGCCAGCACTTTTTTGGTCAGGGTCTTGCGGCCAATGCGTTGCTGCAGCAGTGCAAACGGCGCCGGTCGATCGCCCTGCCAAACCAGCACCTCGCCGTCCAGCACAGTGCCGTCGGGCAGGGCCCGGGCCAGCGCGACCACCTCCGGGAAGCGCTCGGTCACCAGCTCTTCGCCACGCGACCACAGCCACACCTGGCCTGCGCGTTTGACAACCTGGCCACGGATGCCGTCGTACTTCCATTCCACCTGCCAGTCGCTCACCGGCCCCAGCGAATCTTCCACGCTCTCGCCGCCATCCAACGGATGGGCAAGAAAAAAGGGGTAGGGCTGACCGGGGTCCTGTGCCTCCACCGCACCGGGCTGGGGCAGAGCCACGAGAGCCGCAAAGTCGGCCGCCGTGGGCTGGCGCTGGCCGTCGGTGTAGCCCATCATGCGTTGCGCGATGCGTTTGGCGTCCACCCCGCTGTGGGCTGCCAGGGCGCGCTGTACCAGCAATTTGCTGACCCCCACACGGAACCCCCCGCCCACCAGCTTGACCAGCAAGAACCGGCCTTGCGCGTCCAGTTCGCGCCAGTAGCCGGTGAGGCGGGCAGCCACCGCCGCCTCAGGCAGGCCCCGCAACGGCAACAGGCGCTGTGTGACCCAGTCCGACAGGCCCAGGCTGGACACCTCGCCCGGCTGCGGCAGGATGTGGGCAATCGTTTCCGCCAGGTCACCCACGGCCTGGTAGGCGGCCTCGAACAGCCAGTCTTCCAGGCCCGCTTCCTGGCAGGCCAGTGCGCGCAGTTGCGCTGTTTTGACCACCTGGCGTGGTTTGCCGCCGGACAAAAAGTACACCGCCCAGGCCGCGTCTGCAGGCGGCGCGATGGCAAAGTAACGCACCAATGCGTCCACTTTGGCTGTGGTGGCGGTGGTGCTGTCGAGTTCGGTGAACAGCGTAGCAAACGACCTCATGGACTGGGCTCGGTAATGGGCTCGGCTGTGGCCGCCGCCTCCTCGGCCGCGTCGTCCCCGTAGGCGGTCTCGAAGGCCTCGGCTTGCAGGCCTTGGTCGTTCAGGTAACGCACCATCACGGGTACGCTGCCATGGGTAACGATAACGCGCTGCGCCCCAGTGGCGCCAATCGCGCCCAGCAGGCCAGGCCAGTCGGCATGGTCGCTCAGAACGAAGCCCCGGTCATGCCCGCCGCGCCGGCGCGCACCGCGCAGCTGCATCCAGCCGCTGGCGAAGCCGTCGCTGAAGTCGCCAAAGCGCTTGGCCCAGGGCCCGGCGGCAGCGCTGGGCGGACACAGCACCAGCGCGCGGTGGAAGTCGGCCTTGTCGCTGACCTCGCTCACGGTGCGGGTGTCGGGCAGGAGCACACCGGCGGCGCGGTAGGCACGGTTCAGCGGTTCGACCGCGCCATGCGTGACGATGGGACCAATGCTGGCGTCCACCCCGCTGAGAATGCGCTGCGCTTTGCCAAAGCTGTAGCACAGCAGCAGGCTGGCGCGGCCGACCGCCGCGTTGGCCTGCCACCAGGCGTTGATACCGGCAAACACCTCGGCGTCGGGCCGCCAGCGGTAGATGGGCAACCCAAAGGTGGACTCGGTGATGAACACGTGACAGCGCACCGGCTCAAACGGCGCACAGGTGGCGTCAGGCGCGACCTTGTAGTCGCCGCTGGCCACCCACACCTGGCCACCGTGTTCGAGCCGCACTTGGGCTGACCCAAGCACGTGGCCAGCGGGGTGCAGCGAGACGGTCACGCCATGGTGGACGATGGAGTCGCCGTAGGCCAGCGTCTGCAAAGTAATGTTGCCCAGCCGGGCGCGCAGAACGCCTTCCGCAGGCGACGCGGCCAGGTAGTGGTTATGACCGGTGCGCGCATGGTCCGCGTGCGCGTGGGTGATGACAGCGCGGTCCACCGGCCGCCAAGGGTCGATGTAGAAGTCGCCCGCAGGGCAGTACAGACCCTCAGGTCGCTGGACGACCAAATCGCTAGCCTGTCGCTGGACGACCCGATCCCCGGACCGCTGCTGAACCACCGGATCGCCTGCCACCATGCCGTGTCAGTAACGTTTGCCCTGCACCAGCAACGCCAGGCTCACCACCACCAGCGCGAGCCGCTCCTTGACGCGCTGCAGCCACGGCCGGTTGGCGTAGTCGGCCACATCCACACGGTGACCGTCATGGGCCATGGCATGCTGCAGACGGCCGTGCAGTTGGCGGGCAAAGCAGGCGTCCTCGATCAACAGGTTGGCCTCGCGCGCCAGCAGCAGGCTCAGCGGGTCCAGGTTGGACGAGCCCACCGTGGCCCACGCGCGTTCGCTCTGGCCGTCAACGACGGCCACCTTGGCGTGAAGGAAACTGGAGGCGTATTCGTGGATCTCCACCCCAGCCTTCAGCAAGGCCCCGTACACCGGGCGCGCCGCGTGGTACTGCATGAAGTACTCGTACTTGCCTTGCAGCAGCAGTTGCACCTTCACACCCCGGCGGGCCGCCATCTCCAGCGCGCGGCGCAGTTTGCTGCCGGGCAGAAAGTAGGCGTTGGCAATGACGATCTCGCTGTGCGCGCTGGCAATCGCCTTGCGGTAGGCACGCTCGATCCGCGACCGATTGCGGAAATTGTCACGCAACACCAACGCAGCCCTTGAGTTCCCGGATACCCCAGCGTCATTTTCTGTGGCAACCACTGGCTGAACCGCCAACGTGGCGGCGCGAAAACTGCGCACAGCGCCTTTGAAGTCGCGCTGTCGGATGTCGCGAAGGCCCTGCAGCTGGAACCACAGCTGCTGCATGGTGGCGTGGACTTCGGCCACCAATGGGCCAGTGACCCGCACGGCAAAGTCGAATCGCGGTGCGTCCAGCGTGCCGTGGTTGGGGTCGTGGAAATCGTCCAGCACGTTGATACCGCCGCAGAACGCCACCGCACCGTCCACTACACAGAGTTTTCGGTGCAGCCGCCGCCACTGCCGGGGTAACAACAGACCCAGCCGACCGACCGGCGAGTACACCCGGCACTGCACACCGGCCGTCTGCAAGCGTGCCTGCCAGCCCTCGGGCAGCTGACCGGTGCCCACTCCGTCCACCACCAGGCGCACCTGAACGCCGCGCTGCGCGGTTCGCGCCAGGGCTTCCGCCACGACCGCGCCACCGGCGGTGACGTCAAAAATGTAGGTTTCCAGCCAGACCTCGTGCTGTGCTGCGTCCATTGCCTCGGCCAACGCCGCGAAGTAGGCGCGGCTGCCTTCGAGCAGATCGAGCCGGTGGCCAGGATACAAATGCGGGTCAGCTTGGGCCATCGTCGAGCTCGAACTCCGCTATGAGTGGCAGGTGGTCCGACATGCGGCCCCAGACCGGGCCGCGCGGCACCACAACACCCAGAGGCTTCAGGCCACGGCCGTAGACATAGTCCAGCTGCGCCAGCGGCAGGCGTGCCGGGTAGGTTGCTTGGCGTTCGCCAACATGGTCCACTAAGCGCATGGCCCGCATCGCCGGGCGCAACCGGGCGCTCCAGTCGTTGAAGTCGCCGGCCACCAGCAGCGGCGCATCGCTTGGCACCTCGCGCTGAATGAACT
>CAZANT010000140.1:6359-6968 GCA_964486575.1 uncultured Burkholderiaceae bacterium
AACTGCGTGAGTTGCGAAATCTGGCGGTTGCGACTGGCCGGGATCAGCCCGAGATGCAACACGATCACATGCACGATGCGCGACTCGACGTACACCTGTACATGCAGCAGGCCACGCTGCTCAAAGCGGTGGTCCGACATGTCTTCATGTGCGTGGGCGTGCACCGGCCAGCGCGACAGCAGTGCGTTGCCGTGTTCTCCGTGGCGGGTGATGGCATTGGTTTGGTAAATCGCCTCATAGCCCTCTGGCGCGAGGAATTCGGCCTGCGGCAGCTCAGGCCAGCGTGAGAAATAGTCTTGTTCGCGGCGGTGCATTTTGCGCACCTCCTGAAGGCAGACAAGGTCTGCATCCAACTGCTCCACCGCATGACCCAGGTTGTGGATTTCCAGCCGCCGGTTCGGGCCATGACCCTGCACGCCTTTGTGGATGTTGTAGGTGGCCACTCGCAATGTTGTCATGGGGCCGACCATACTTCAAAAAAACGCGGCAACATCAAAATCGCCTCGGCGTTGGAGGGCGAAAAGCAACGCCCGGCAGCTTCCCGATACGGCAGCCAGCAGGCCGCCGTGTGCTCGCGCGGGCTCAGGCGCACCGGCGTGCCAGCGGGCA
>CAZANT010000141.1:0-6928 GCA_964486575.1 uncultured Burkholderiaceae bacterium
CCGGTTGGTGACGCTGCTTCAGCAGCAAGGTCTGACCGTGAAACGCGCGGGCGGCTGAACAAGCCGCCGCCGCTCAGCGTGTGGCCAGCAGCGTCTTCCTGGCTTTGGCTTCCACGAGGCGCTGCACCAGAACACACACCGCTTGGGCCTGCTTCTCGTTCACGTCGATGTTCTCGATCACCGAGCGCTTGAAGCGGATGCTGCTCACCACACCGCTGTGCTCAACAAAGCCCAGCGTAAGGGTGCGGTTGAGGAAGTAGTGCGCCAGCGCAGCCAGCGCACCAATGGCGGTCAGCAACACAAAGCCCACCCCATCGCCACCGGTCAATGGTGTGAATTGCGAGCCTGCGGCGGCGAACGACAACAAAATGAGCACCGCGCTTTTCCAGGGCTTGTGGTAGCCGTAGATGGTGAAGCACACGTTCTGTAGCGGGATCATGCGCGACTCAACGCCTGCCAATGACGCACTGGCGAACTGCACCCGCTCCAGATTGACCTGGATGGTGGTGACTGGGTCAATTCCCATGCGCGCGAGCAACCATGCGAACAGCCCGCCTTCGCGGCCCCGGATGTGGATATGGTGGGATTCTCCAGCGGGTGGACGGGTGTGAACCTGCCACTGTTTGATGACCAGTGCGCTCATGTGTGTCTCTGTTTTATTTTGGGCACCAACCCATCCGATAAACCGAACAGGTCCTGCACCCTGTGTGGTGTTTGTCGGCGAATCGCCATACTCGCAGTCTGCATCCGCGAGCTTGGCGCCACCTGTTCGCGGGAGTGTACTGCGCCGGATGTCGCCAATTGTTACCACGCCGTCGCTGGGCATCCAATGAACCAGCCGGGTCACCAGTTACAGTGGCCGCCATGCTGACCCCTCTCAAGCGTGCCTGGTCCCAGGCGGCGGATGCCGTTTGCCCCCAAGTTGTGAAAGCCTGGTCACTCGCCCATCGCTACCCGGTGCGTGCGGCGCTGGTGTTGCCGGCGCTGTTACTGATTTACCTGCTTGTGATGCTGGCCCTGTCGCCTGGCATCTCTGACATCCGTAAAGCCAAGTCCGAGGTCCCGTCCACCGTGGTGGCAGCCGACGGTGTGGTGCTGGCCGAGTTCAAGCGGGTGAACCGCCAGTGGGTGCCGCTGGCCAAGGTGGCCCCCAGCGTGGTGCAGGCGCTGATCGCCACCGAAGACCACCGCTTTTACGACCACCACGGCATTGACTTTCGCCGCACCGCAATGGCGGTATTCAACACCCTGCGTGGCGAGCTGCAGGGCGGCTCGACCATCACCCAGCAGCTGGCGCGCAACCTCTACCCGGAAGACATTGGCCGCTCACTCAGCATCAACCGCAAGGTGAAGGAAGCCATCACTGCGCTGAAGATCGAGTCGCTCTACACCAAGGAGGAGATTCTCGAGACCTACCTCAACACCGTGCCTTTTCTGTACAACGCCTTTGGCATTGAGATGGCGGCGCGCACCTACTTTGACAAATCGGCCAACCAGTTGAACGTGCTCGAGTCGGCTACGCTGATTGGCATGCTCAAAGGCACCAGCTACTACAACCCGGTGCAGAACCCGCAGCGTGCCAAGGCGCGCCGCAATGTGGTGCTGGGGCAAATGGTCAAACACGGCAAGCTGGAACAGGCTCGCGCCACCGCGCTGGGAAAGCAGCCGCTGAAGCTCGACTTTGAGCGGCAAGACACATTGCTGGGTGCAGCGCCGCACGTGGCGCAATGGGTGCGTAAGTGGCTGATTGACTGGGCCGACAGCCGCGGCCTGAACATTTATTCCGATGGCTTGGTGGTACGCACGACGCTGCACGCCAAGATCCAGAAAGCGGCCAACCAGGCCATGGCCCGGCAAATGGGTGTGTTGCAGCCTCAGGCCGACCGGCAACGCAAACGCGGTGAAGACAAGGTACCCCTGCAGGCGGGCTTCATGGCACTGGACCCGCGCGACGGCCATGTGCTCGCCTGGGTCGGTAGCCGCGACTTCGCGACCGAGCAGTTTGACCATGTGGGCCAGGCGCGGCGCCAGCCAGGCTCAACCTTCAAGCCGTTTGTGTACGGTGCCGCGTTTGAGATGGGTCGTACGCCTGGCGAGGAGCTGATGGACCAGCCACTGGCCATCCCCATTCCGGGCAGTGGCATCTGGAGCCCCAGCGACGGGACGCCTCCCAGTGGTTTGCCAATGACGCTCTACGACGGTCTGGCGTACTCGAAAAACACCATCACCGCGCAGCTGATGATGCAGGTCGGCCCCGGGCGAGTGGCCCAGCTGGCACGCGCGCTGGGCGTGCGCGACAGCCCGCTGGACGAGGTGCCATCGCTGGCATTGGGCACCAGCTCGGTCACGCTGCGTGAGATGGTGACCGCCTATGGCGCCATTGCCAACGGAGGCCGCTACATCTCGCCGGTGCTGGTGCTGCAGGTGGAAGACCGCGCGGGCAAGGTGCTTCAGCGGTTCGCCGAACCTGTGGTCGAGCAGGCGATGTCGCAGGCACAGTCTCTGGAACTGGTGAACGTGCTGCGCGGTGCAGTCAATGAGGGCACCGGTACCGCCATTCGCAGTCGGTTCGGCATCCAGGCCGACGTGGCCGGCAAAACCGGAACCACCCAGGACAACACCGACGGCTGGTTCATCCTGATGCACCCTCAAATGGTGGCGGGTGCCCGGGTGGGTTACAACGACAGCAAGCTCTCCATGGGCGACGGTTGGGGTCCGGGCGCCCGCAGCGCGCTGCCCATGGTGGGTGAGGTGTTTCAGCAGTCGATGCGCAACCGTTGGATCGATCCGCAGGCTGCGTTTGACATCGCGCGTTCGCGGCCCCAGTCGGTGCAGCCTGCCTTGCCGGAGCCCTTGCGTGACCTCGGCGAATTCATCGAGCGCCTGTTCAGCCGGCCCTGAGGCTCAGGGTGCGCGGTGCAGCCGGGGTGCGGCCAGCAGCGCCAGGTTGTCGGCAATGGCAGCGTCCACGTCCTTCCAGCGGCCGGTGAGTTGACCCAGCACCATGCTGGTTTTCAAGGCATGCAGGTCCTTCACACTCGGCGCGACCTTGATCTGTGCGATGGCGGCTGCGGTGTTGCCCCCCTTGATCAGCGCCAGCACCTTGCCTGCCCATTCGTTTGGTCGTGCCATCAATTCACCTCGGTAGTGTCTGGGGCTGAACTGTACACAGGCCGGGGCGGTGCCTATGCCGCCTGCTCAGTGAACTTCATCGCCAGCCCATTCATGCAGTAGCGTAGGCCGGTGGGTTGGGGGCCATCGTCAAACACATGGCCGAGGTGGCCTCCGCACCGGCGGCACAGAACCTCCACCCGAGTCAGCCCCCAGGTGGTGTCGGTGTCTTCCACCACCGCATTCGCCAGCGCCTGGTAGAAGCTTGGCCAGCCAGTGCCGCTGTTGTACTTGGTGAGCGACGAAAACAGCGGCAGCGCACAGCCCGCACAGTGGTAAGTGCCTGCGCGCACCTCTTTGTCCAGTGGGCTGCTACCCGGCCGCTCCGTGCCCCCTTGGCGCAGCACGCCGAACTGGTCCTGCGTGAGCACAGCACGCCAGTCGGCTTCGGTGCGGGTGACCTCGTAGGCCCGCGCCGCTTTGGCGGGCGGGGCTGGCAGGAGCCCGCGCCAGAGCGCCACGCCGCCTGCCAGGGCAGCCAAGCCAAACACGGTGTTTCTGCGTGTGCTCATGAAAATCCTCCAGATAGGTGTCGCCGAGCCTGCCATCATGCCTGTCATTGGTCGGGCATGCGCCGGTGTGGAGACACAGTGGCCAGGTGGTGGCCCGGCGCTCCGTTCCGTGCCGCTGGCAGTGTGTAAGCGTGCGGAACTTGTGTGCGCCTTTCCGCTCAAGCAGTGAGCCTGCCACGCCAAATTGCCAACCCCTGTTCTGACCGTGACACACCGTATTGCCTGGATGCTTGCTTTGGTGTTGTGCCTGTTTGCGGGACAGTCGGTGGTGGCCGCCACATCCGGGGTTGGCCATTGTTGTCTTGAAGGGTGTGAGGGAATCGCAGCCTGTGCCGGCATGGACTGCCACAACTGCGGCGTGCCCGCTGCGCCCGTTCCCGCTGGCGACACCATTGGCAGGGCCCGTCCGGCAGACAAATTGCCGGTTCCCAGCGAGCCCCGCTGGGTGGCCCCGCTGGCCGACATCTGGACCCCGCCAGATTGAATACTACGAAGCTACGTTTTATTTATTACTTCAAATTGACTTTCACATCGACAGCAGGACACCTAACCATGACAACCAAAATCATCAAAATCTCCGCCGCGTCGGCATTACTCGGCACCTCTGTGGCGGCTTTTGCCGCCAGCGACTGTTGCGGCAGCCTGGCCGCCTGTTGCCTGAATCTGCTGGCCTGTTGCCTGTAACGCAGCGCTTACAGCGTTTGAAACCAAAAGGCCGGCCACTGTGCCGGCCTTTTTCATGGCCCAACTGCGGAGCCCTGCCCGCATGGAACTTGTTCATCCCCGTGGCCATTCGCAGATCTGGTACCAGAACACCTGCCATCTCTCGCGACCGGGTTGGCGCGGTCCACGCACAATTCACAGGAGTACGGCTTTGCGCCAGCCCCGACTTCGATCATGAAACACCCCCTTCTCGAAAGCCTAGGAGAACGCTACCCGGTTTACCTTGAGAAGCACCACGACCACATCCTCCAGAAGGTCGATTTCATGTGGGACCAGCCCGAAGTGGACGACTACCTCAATGACCTGCTGATCGACAAACGAGGCAACCGCAAAGGCTTTGCACCGGAGGCAATCAGGGAGATCAATGCCTTGCGCGAGTTTCGGATGATCGAGACCTTGAACGCCTCAGAAAAGAAAGAAGCGGCCATCCAGGCGCTGCAGGTGCGCGGGATCACGGTGTCCCGCGCCAGCTTTTCCATGCCCTCACCGAGGGCAACCGCGAAGTCATAGACCTGTTCATCCGCGCGAACTTCAATGTGCACCAGAGGGACGACCAAGGCACGCCTCCGCTGCTCTTAGCGTTGAAACTGGGGTACACCGTGATCGCCAAGATCCTTCTGAACGCCGGCGTGGATGTGAATGAAAAAGACAGGCTCGGCCTGGCGCCGCTGCTGGTGGCTTGCGGTAAACCCACGGTGGGTTACAAGGACGTGGCCGCTGCGTTGATTCGAAAGGGGGCCCATGTCAACGTGCGCGATGCCCTGGGCCACACGCCGCTGCTGTTGGCCATCACGGGCGGCAACAGCGAGATTGCCCGGCTGCTGATCGACAAAGGCGCCAACCCGAACATCAAGAACCGCCAGCAGGAAACCGCGCTGACCGTGGCCGAGGCCGCTGGCCTGAGCGACGTGGTCGAGCTGTTGCGAAGCCGGTGTGCGACTCCCTGTGGGGCTGACACTGTCTTGCTCTGAACGCGCAGCCCCATGAAAAAAGCCTGCTCCCATGAGGGAGCAGGCTTTTGCCCTTCAAGGCCGCTATGGCCTTGCATGGGGGTCAGAACAGGCGTCCGCCGTTCAACAGGCCAGCGATGGGGCTGAGCACCTCAGCACCCGGCATCGCGGTGCCAGACACTGGCAGCAGCGAGGTGGGGGAGGGCAGAGCCGACGACAGGTTAGCCAGCGGCAGATCAGCCAGGGGCAGACCGTCCACTGGCAAGCCGCTCAGCGGCAGGTCACCGCCCGACAGGCCGCCGAGCAAGGTCGATACACCGTCGGTAACGAAGTCCACCTGGGTGTTCAGCGAGCCCAGGATGGCGTTGGTACTGCCATCGGCCAGAATCTGATCCAACAGGGTGGACAGGGGCTCGTTCAGGCCGCCGGTCAGCTGCGCTACACCGCTGTCCAGTGGGTCCAAAGCGTTGGCGTTGCTGGTGGCGAAGGTCTCGCCAAGCAGCGGGCTCAACAGTTCGTTACCGAGATCGGTCACGGTGTTCACGGTCGAGTCCACCGAGTCGAGCACGCCGCTGAGCTGCAAGGTGTTCAGCAAGCCAACGTTCAGGCCGTCGGTCAATTGGTCCACCAGCGTCGAAGCTGGGTCCAACAGGCCGTTACCGGCAGTGGTGCTGTCCGTCTGGCCGAGGCCCAACAGGTCGCGCAGGTTGCTGCCTTGGGTGTCGTCGCCAAGCAGGTTGACCACGCCGTCGGTCACGAAGTCCACCTGGGTGTCCAGCAGGTCCAGCACCGCAGCGGTGCTGCCAGCGCCAGCCAGCGGGTCAATCAGGACGCTGCCTTGGCCCAGTCCGTCGGTGATCTGGTCTACCAGAGCGTCGACGGGGTCGAGCGAGTTGGCGTTGTCGGCCGTGAAGGTCTGACCGGTCAGCGGGGTGGTCAGGTTGTTGCCCAAGTTGGTGACCGCGGCCACCAGAGAATCCACTGGCTCCAAGATGCCGCCCAGGCCTGCGCCAGCCAAGCCAGCGTCCAAGCTGTCGGTGAGCTTGTCCACCAGGGCAGAGGCCGGGTCCAGCAGGCCGTCACCGTTGGGTGTGGCGTCGGTGGTCGTCAAGCCCAGCAGCGAGTTACCTGTGCCGCCACCCAACAGGTTGGCCACGCCGTCGGTTACGAAGTCGACCTGCGCATTGAGTGGGTCAATCAGCGACGCCACTGTGCCGGCGCCGAGGTTGGGGTCCAGCGCGCCACCCAAGGCGTTTGCCAACGGCGCCGTCAATTGCGCCACGGCGTTGTCCACTGGATCCAGCGCGTTGGGGGTGTCGGGGTTGAAGCCTCCGCCCAGCAGGGGTGTCGTGATGCCGTTGCCGGCGTTGGTCACGGCGCCCACAGCGGCTTCGACCGTGCCCAGCACACCACCAACGCCTGGGGCGGCTTCGGCCGCGGTGCCGAGGGCGTTGCTCAGGTTGCCGACCAAGGTGTTGGCTGGGTCGAGGAGGCCCTGGGTAGGGGTGGTCGGTGTCGTTGGCGTCGTTGGTGTGGTTGGTGTGGTTGGTGTGGTTGGTGTGGTTGGTGTGG
>CAZANT010000142.1:0-6876 GCA_964486575.1 uncultured Burkholderiaceae bacterium
GGAAGTAGCGGTCGTACAGGGTTTGCAGACCAAGGTAATCGAACTGCAGGTCGCGTTCGGCCTTGAGCGCTGCGCCGAGGCGGGCCAAGTCGAACTGCAGCAGGCGTTCGTCCAGTAGCTCGTTCTCCACACCGGTCTTGATGAATTGGGGGAAATACTCGGCGTAGCGGGTGTTCATTTCCGCCTGCAGCACCTCGCCGCCCAACACCTCGCGGCGCACGGTGTGCAGCAACAGGCGCGCGGTGGCGTAGGTGTAGTCGGGGTCTTTCTCGATCAGCGTGCGGGCGGCCAGAATGGACGCCTTGTAGACCTCGTCGATCGGTACGCCGTCGTAGAGGTTGCGCAGCGTCTCAGCCAAGATGGGGGCGGCGCTGACGTCTTTGCCCAGGTTCTCGCAGGCCGATTCGATCAACTGCGTGAGGTGGGCGATGTCAAGCGCCACGCGCTCTCCACCGTCGGTCACATGCAGTGTGGGCAGATTGCTGACGGCTGGGGTGGTCTGTTTCGCGCGTTCCTGTGCGCGTTTTTCGCGGTAAAGCACGTAGGCGCGGGCAATCTCGTGGTGGCCGCCGCGCATCAGGCCAAGTTCGACCTGATCTTGCACGTCTTCGATGTGGAAGGTGCCACCGCCCGGGCGCGATCGCACCAGTGCGCGGGTGACCGCCTGGGTCAGACCGTCCACCGTTTCGCGCACGCTGGCCGATGCCGCGCCTTGTGTGCCATGAACCGCGAGAAACGCCTTCATCATCGCGATCGCCACCTTGCTGGGTTCAAACGCGACCACCGAGCCATTGCGGCGAATGATTTGGTAGTTGGCCAGTACGTTGGCCGCCACCGGCGGGGTGCTGCTGTGCGCGCCAGGAACCGGGCGAACGACGGACGGTGTGGGTTGGTTCAGGACTGTGGACATGGGTTCCTCGTTGGGCAGGTGTTGTTGTTGGTTTTCGGCAAACAGTGGCTGGCTTGACGGGCCATCCTTGCTTGTCATAACGGCGTCACCGCTCGCGCTTCAAAGACACTATATATGGGGTGTGCGGTGATGACAAGCCACTACCGGTAGTGTATCGCTTGCGCACAGTGGGGGCGCCGCCATACCCCGGAAACCCGGGTTTCCGCGTCTGGCCTTGCGCCGTCTTGTCTGCATCCATGGGGATCAACGCCGGCGCGGCCTGCAAGTCCTTTTGGCCCGGAAAACCGCACCGCTTCTGGTGTGTGCTTGTGAGGACATCGCCTACTGGGCCAGTCCTGTGCGGTTTGTCACGCGACCATGTGTCTCTCGGTGGTCACGCAGGCTGGGGAAAACACCGATCGGGCCAACCCAGGGCGCGCTGCAATCGTGGCCATTCAAACCCGGGACCTGGGTCCCTTTTGCGGCCGGGGGCCACCTGCTCGTGACCTGTCAGGTCGCTGATAGGGTAGGCGGCCGTGATGGCAGCGCAAATGCTGGCCAATGTGTCGTACTGTGCGGGCTCAAAGGGGCCGTCGTCCGTGCCTTCAAGCTCGATGCCAATCGAGTAATCGTTGCAATTGTCCCGGTCTCGGAAGCTGGACACACCGGCGTGCCAGGCGCGGTCGTCGGCGCTGACGAACTGCCACAACTCACCGGTACGGCCAATAAAAAAATGGGCCGACACTTCAAGGCCGCGGATCGATTGGAAGTACGGGTGGGTGTTCCAGTCGAGCTGGTTGGTGAACAGTTGCTGCACATGGTCTCCCCCATACTTTCCCGGCGGCAGGCTGATGGCGTGGACCACAACCAGGCTGACCGCCACGCCAGGTGGGCGTGGTCCGTGGTTGGGCGAGGCGAGGTGGCGCGCACAGCGGTACCAGCCGTCGCGCCAGAGCGGCGGGCTGGGTGGGGGCGTTTCAGGCGCTGTCATCGGGTGTGTCGGGATCAATGACGTTGATTTTCAGGCGCTCGATCCGGTAGCGGATCTGCCTGAGGCTGAGGCCCAGCAACGTGGCAGCTGCGGTTCGGTTGAAGCGGGTGGTTCGCAAGGCCTGCAGCAGGATGGCGCGCTCATGCTGGTCCAGGTAGGTCTGCAGGTCGTTCGGCAGGGCTGGCTCGCCGGCCAGGGGGTTTGGGCCCGCGGCTACGGTGGGTGCAGGCAGGGGCGGGTTCTCAGGATGGGCGTCGACCGTCGCGGGGTCGTCTGCGGGCAGTGGTCCCGCCGGCAGCTCGAAATGCAAAAGTCCGTCCTCGCTCAACGCCACCGCGCGGTAGAGCAAGTTCTCCAGCTCACGCACATTGCCGGTGAAGGGGTGTTGCTGCAACTGCGCCAGGGCGGTATCGGACAACTGCGGCACCCGCAGTCCGGCCTCGAGCGCGATCTTTTCCAGCAGGGCGTTGCACAGGGTGGGCATGTCGCAGCGCCGCTCGCGCAGCGCCGGCATGTGGATGTCGATCACATCGAGGCGGTAGTAGAGGTCCTGGCGGAATCGGCCTGCTTTGACCTCGGCAGACAGGTCTTTGTGGGTGGCGCTGACGATGCGTGCGTCTGTCGCTTCTTCTTGGGTAGCACCGACCGGGCGCACCGCACGCTCCTGGATCGCGCGCAGCAGTTTGGCCTGCATGGCCAACGGCAGGTCGCCGACCTCGTCCAGGAACAGGGTGCCGCCAGCGGCGGCCTGGAAGTAGCCTTCACGGTCTTGCGACGAGCCGGTGTAGGCGCCCTTGCGGGCACCAAAAAACTCGGTTTCCAGCAGGTTCTCCGGGATGGCGCTGCAGTTCACCGCTACGAATGGGCCACTGCTGCGGTGGCTGCAGGCGTGGATGGCGCGTGCCGCCAGTTCCTTGCCCGACCCCGACTCGCCGCGCACCAGCACCGGGGCCATGCTGCGGGCTACCTTGTCGATGCGTGACTTGACCGCACGCATGGCGTCGGACTCGCCGACCAGACGCTGGAGCGCCAGGCTGCCGGCGTCGGTGGCCGATGGGGCGCGCTGTACCGGCAGGCGCCGCGCGCTGTGGGCTGGGGCGCGGACCTGCGCTATGGCCGATGCCACCACCGTACGAAACTGTTTCAGGTCCACCGGCTTGGTCAGGTAGTCAAAGGCGCCGGCCTTCAGCGCCTCGACCGCGTTCTCGGGCGATCCATAGGCGGTGATCATCACGCAGCGTTCGGCGCGGCCCTGATGCGAAAGCGCGAGCAGCACATCCAGACCGGTACCGTCGGGCAGGCGCATGTCGGTGATGACAGCGTCGAAGCGCTTGTCGGCCAGCTGCTGCTGCGCGGCGGCCACGGTACCGGCCGCGTCCACTTGGTAGCCCTCACGCAGCAGGGTCAGCTCGTACAAAGTTCGCAGGTCGGGCTCGTCGTCAATGACCAGGATGCGTGCGCCGGCGTCGGTGGTGTGGGGCATGGTCAAACAGTGTGGACGAGGGCCGCATGCGCCGTCTTGGGCGGCTCGAGGTAGGGGCTGAACTGGACCTGGAAGTCGTTGCCTTCGGTGCCCTGCAACACGCGGCGGCAGTAGGCGATGTTGGCGCCATGCTGTTCACACAGTTCGCGGCAGATGTACAGGCCGAGGCCGGTGGAGCGGCTTTCTGATGAGAAAAAGGGTTCGAACAGGTGCCGCTGGACAGACGCGTCGAGTGGCGCGGCTGCACTCCAGACCGACAGGTGTACCCGCCGGCCAGCGGCGCGTGTGCCCACCACCACGGTGCCGGTGTCTGCGCGGGAATATCGTTGGGCGTTGTCCAGCAGGTTGATGAGCACGCGACGCAAGTGGTCGCCGCTGAAGGCCACGTCGGCCACTGGTGCGGCGAGGTCCAGACGGACCCGATCGGTGTGGCCGGTTTGCTGCATCCATTCGGTGCAGTACCGCGCTACGTGGGCGTCCAGCCGCAGCGCTGGCGAAGGTTCCGCTGGCGTGGGGATGCGTGAGAGGTTCAGCACCTCTTCCACGATCTGGTCGAGCCGCTGTGCGTTGTCCTGGATCATCTTTGTCAGCCGCTGGTGTTGTGGGCTGGACAAGTCCTCGCTCAACAGCGCGTTGGCCTGCGCGATGGCTGCGAGCGGATTGCGGATTTCGTGGGCCACGGCGGTGGACATCCGGCCCATGGCGGCCAAGTTGTCGGTGCGCATCCGGGCTTCGAGCTCGCGCAGGTCCTGCAGAAACAGCACACACAGGCCGACCGGGTTGGCACCCGTGGCCGCCGCGGTCAGGCGGGTGCTGGCCCGGAGCCCCAAACGGGCGCCGGCGGGGTTGAGGGTGATGTCGGCCTGTTGAGGGGCCTGCCGCGCCAGAGTGTCTTGCACCAGTGTGGCCAATGCGTACCAGCCCGGTTCCGCAAACAGTGTGGCGGGCAGAGGCGGCGTGGGCCCGCCATGGGCGTCGTCCGGGTTGAACAGCATGCGCCGTGCGGCTGGGTTGGCGGCCTGGACCACACCCAGGTGGTCGACCACCAAGATCCCGTGGGGCAGATTTTCGATCACCAATTCGTTGACCCGGCCCTGGGCCATGGCGGCCTGTGCGCTGAGCTGGGTCAACTCCTCCTGGCTTGCGAGCCGGGTGGCGAGCTGGTGGGCGAGCAGGGCTTCTGCCATCAGGCCGGTGCCAATCAGGCCCGCCTGCAGGTAGGCCGACTCGGTACCGATGGCTTGCCAATGGGCGTTGACGAACAGCAGCAGCGTGACCGCGGCGGCGGTACCCAGGCCCAGCAGGCGCGTGCCCAGTACCGAGGCCAGCAGCACGGGCAAGGCAAACAGTGCGGCGTAGTTGATGCCGGCCGACTGGGTGAACTGCAATGCGGCGCAGCCCAGCACGTCGATGCCAATCGTCATGGGCCATTGCCGCTCCAATACCGCGCCGGTGGCCGGCGGTGGAAGAAAGAAACGCGCACCCAGACAGGCTATCAGGTAGAGCGCACACAGCGGAATCGCGCCCACGAGGGTGGGCTGCCCCATCAAGAACACGGATGCGTGCAACAGCAACAACACCAGCGCCACCGTGACCCGCGCTGTCATGAATCCCAGCCACAGGCGTGACAACGCCGACAGGGTCGGTGCTGCGACCGTGGGGCTGGTGGTCAGTGCCGTGGCGGTGCCGGCCATGGGCGTACGGTCGGGCGCATCAGGGCTCGGCCTGGCGCTGGTGGTCGGCGCTGCAGTACAGCGCCAGCGCGCCGGGCACTGCTTCGCGCTTGGGCAGGTGCAAGCCACACACCGGACAGGCCACGATGTCTTGGGGCGGCGCGAGGGGCTTGGGTTGGCCTTTGGCTGTTTTGGCGGCTTCTTCCTCAGCCTCGCGCGCGTCGCTGTCGCGCTGGTGGCGCCAGAGCCAGACCACAGCCAGCACCACCACGGCCAACACCAGGTACTTCACAGCACGCGCCCCAAAACCACTTCAAACACGAAACGGGAGCCAACGTACGACAGCAGCAGCAGCGCGGTGCCAATGTAGAGCACCCGCACCGCGCGCTTCCCGCGCCAGCCAAACTGGCTGCGGCCCACCAGAAGTACGGCAAAAACCAGCCAGGACAACACCGCAAAAATTGTCTTGTGGTCCCAACGCCAGACGCGGCCTGCACCGTACAGCGACTCGGTGAACACCAGTCCGGCCAGCAGCGTGAGCGACAGCAGTACAAAGCCGGCCGTCACAAAGCGGAAGGTAAGGCGCTCCAGCGTGAGCAACGGCAGACCGCTGGTTTCGTCCTGGGCCAAACGCATCGACTTTTCGGCGCGCGTCATTAGCCAGGCGTGGACAATGGCCGCGGCAAAGAGGCCGTAAGACGCGATGCCCAGCAGAAAATGCAGCGGCAACCAGGCCGAAGCGCTGGGGTGCTGGACCGCCCCGGGAAAGGCCATGGCCAGCAACACCGTGGCGGCACCCAGTCCGGCCAAAGCCCAGCCCGGGCGCAGCTGCGGGTACACCTGGCGTTCAATGCCGTAGACCGTCATGGCGAGCCAAGCGGTGCCGGAGAGCGCCGGGGCGAAACCAAAATGGGGCTCTGGCCCGAGGAAGCTGGTGCTGATGGTCAACGCGTGCAGCAGCCAGGCCAGCACCAGCATCTGCCAGGAGGTGCTGGCGCCCAGCCGCTGGCCAGCCAACGCCGGAATGGCGTAGGCCAGCGTGGTGCCAATGCCCAACACCGTGGGCCAGCCCTGGCTGAAAGTTAAAATCATGACCACAGTTTAGCTTCGCTCCAGCGCCCCTGGGGTCAATATCCATGGCCTCCGCCCTCACCGACAAACTCTCGCGCCTCGTCAAAGAGATGCGGGGCCAAGCCCGCATCACCGAATCCAACGTGCAGGACATGCTGCGCGAGGTGCGCATGGCCCTGTTGGAAGCGGACGTGGCTTTGCCGGTGGTGCGTGACTTCATCGCCCGGGTGAAAGACAAGGCGTTGGGCCAGGAGGTTCTGGGTTCGCTGTCCCCGGGTCAGGCTCTGGTCGGCATCGTCAACCGGGAACTCGCTGCGACCATGGGCGAGGGCGTGAGCGACATCAACCTGGCGGCTCAGCCGCCGGCGGTGATTTTGATGGCGGGCCTGCAAGGCGCGGGTAAAACGACCACCACGGCCAAGCTGGCCAAGCACCTGATTGAGAAGCGCAAGAAAAAGGTGCTCACTGTCTCAGGCGACGTCTACCGGCCGGCCGCCATTGAGCAGCTGAAAACCGTGACCAAACAGGCTGGTGCCGAGTGGTTCCCGAGCACGCCAGACCAAAAGCCCGTGGACATTGCCCATGACGCTCTGGATTACGCACGCAAGCATTTTTTTGACGTGCTGCTGGTCGACACCGCAGGACGGCTCGCGATTGACGAAGCGCTGATGCGCGAAATCAAGGAACTGCACGCGGTGCTGAACCCGGTAGAGACGCTGTTTGTGGTGGACGCGATGCAGGGCCAGGACGCGATCAACACCGCCAAGGC
>CAZANT010000143.1:0-6833 GCA_964486575.1 uncultured Burkholderiaceae bacterium
CCAGGTGGACATGGCCCGACGCCAGGCCACGGTGCGCAACCACTCGGTCACCCACTTGATGCACAAGGCCCTGCGCGAGGTGTTGGGCAGCCATGTGCAGCAGAAGGGCAGTTTGGTGGACGCGGACAAAACCCGATTCGACTTCACCCACAACGCTCCGGTGACCGACGCGCAGATCCGCGAGATCGAACGCCGTGTCAACGACGAGATCTTGGCCAACCAACCGACCCAGGCCCGGGTGATGGACTTGGAGTCGGCCCAGAAAACCGGCGCGGTGATGCTGTTCGGGGAGAAATACGGCGAAACCGTGCGTGTGCTCGACATCGGCACCAGCCGCGAGCTGTGCGGCGGCACCCACGTGCAGCGCACCGGCGACATTGGTTTCTTCACCATTTCCGCAGAAGGCGGTGTGGCCGCCGGCGTGCGCCGCATCGAGGCGCTGACGGGTCACAACGCCCTGGCCTATGTCCAAGGCATGGAAACGACGCTTGGTGGCGTGGCGGGGACGCTCAAGGTCACGCCGGGTGAATTGCCCGCACGCGTGGGCGCGGTGCTGGAGCAGGTCCGCGACCTGGAGAAAGAACTCAGCGCGCTCAAGAGCCGCCTGGCGTCGTCCCAAGGCGACGAATTGGTGAACCAAGCGGTGGAGGTCAGCGGCCTCAAGGTCTTGGCTGCCACGCTGACCGGGGCCGACGCGAAAACCCTTCGCGAAACGCTGGACAAGCTCAAAGACAAACTCAAGACGGCCGCCATCGTGCTGGCGGCGGTAGACGGCGACAAGGTGCAGTTAGCCGCCGGCGTGACGGCCGACAGCGTGGGCCGCATCAAAGCCGGCGAATTGGTGAACTTTGTAGCCCAGCAGGTGGGCGGCAAAGGCGGCGGCAAGGCCGATCTGGCCATGGCGGGAGGTACCCAACCGGACGGTCTGCCAGTCGCACTCGCCTCGGTCGCGGGCTGGGTGGCTGGCAAGCTGGGCTGACACCGCCACACCGTAGCGCCAAGGGGCCGTGTTGTCAGCACGGCCCTTTTCACATCGGCAGTCTGTTTTCAAAGGAACCTAGCGATGCGATTGGACGAGTACCTGCAGCACGACGCGGTGGGCCTGGCCGCGTTGGTCCAAAGTGGGCAAGTGTCCGCCCCAGAGCTGCTCGCCTGCGCGCAGGCGCAGGTTGAGAAAACCAATGCACAGACCGGTGCCATCGTGCGCCAATGGGATCCTTCACACCCGGCCGCCAGCGTGCCGTCTGCGAAGCCAATAGGCCCGTTCACCGGTGTACCGTTTTTGCTCAAAGACGGTGGTCAGCATTTCGCGGGCTTGCCCACGAGCAACGGGTGCCGTGCGCTGGCACAAGCGCCGCAGCCGGCCCACGCGGTGGTGGTGCAGCGCTGGTTGGACGCCGGTTTGGTGCCGTTCGGCAAAACCAACGTGCCCGAGCTGATGCTGAAGGCCGTCACAGATTCGAAGCTCTGGGGCCGCGCCAGCAATCCCTGGGACTTGACCCGCACACCCGGTGGTTCCAGCGGTGGCGCGGCTGCGGCCGTGGCCAGCGGCGTGGTACCGATGGCCGGAGCCAGCGACGGTGGCGGTTCCATCCGTATCCCCGCGAGTTACTGCGGCTTGTTCGGACTGCGGCCGTCACGGGGGCGCATCCCGCTGGGCCCGGTGGCGGGCGAACTGTGGAGCGGCGCGTCCAGCGAGGGCGTGTTGAGCCGCAGCGTGCGCGACAGTGCGCGGGCGCTTGACGTGGTGCAGGGCGCGGCGCCCGGTGATCCGTTTCAGATTCCCCCACCCAGCCGGCGCTACGAAGCCAGCCTGGTGCTGCCACCCGAGCGTTTGCGCATTGGGTTCTCTACCGTCTCGCCGATTGGTACGCCAGTTCACCCTGATGCCGTGGCGTCGGTGCAGGTTGCCGTCCAGCTGCTGCAGTCTCTGGGCCACGAGGTGGAGGAAGCCGCTCCGGCGGTGGATGGTCAGGCACTGGCGGTGAGTTTTCTCACCATGTACATGGGCCATGTCAACGCCACCGTGCGACAGGCGCGGCAGGCCGGTGCTGCCCGGTCCGACTTTGAGCCGTTGACGCGCTTGTTGTCCACCCTGGGCGAGGCGACCGCGTCGGGCCATTTCGTGAGCGAGTTGGCCAAATGGAATGGCTATGCCCGCGCACTGGGGCAGTTCCACCAGCGTTTCGACCTGTACCTCACGCCCGCTGTGGCTGAGCCTGCGCCGCAGCATGGCGCGGGCGACTTGCCCGGATGGCAGACGGCTGCTCTGGCTTTGTTGGAACGCTCGGGCCTGCTGTACCGGCTGGCGCGCATGGGGTTGATCGACGGCGTGGTGCAGCAAATTGCCAGCAACAACTTGGCCTTCGTGCCGTTCACCCAACTGGCGAATCTGACCGGCACACCCGCTATGTCGGTGCCTCTGCATTGGACGCCAGAAGGCCTGCCCATGGGCGCGCATTTCATTGCGCCGCATGGCGGTGAAGAAGTTTTGTTGCGGCTGGCGCAGCAACTCGAGACCGCTCAGCCGTGGATGCAGCGGCTTCCGACCTGGGTCAAGACCTGACTGGCACGGGCCGGTTCAGCGGCCGAGCGCGGCTCTGACTTCGCGACCGAGTTCGATCACCGCCATGGCGTAGTAGCTGCTCTGGTTGTAGCGCGTGATGACGTAGAAGTTCTGCGTGCCCGCCACATAGCTGGACTCGTCGCTGCCGTTTTGCAGTTCTACCAGCGCCAACAGGCCGGGATGGCCGAGGGCGGCGACGTCCAGCACCGCACCTTTGGCAGTGAAACTGGGCACACTGAAGGTGGGCAGGATGTCGGGTGCGAGCAGGGTGTCTTTGTCGAGCCGGGTGGTGTCAAAAGTCACCGGGTAGTGGGTGGGCAGGCCGGGTGTCCAGCCGAAGGAGACGAAGTAATTCGCCACCGAACCGATGACGTCAGCCTGGCTCTCGAACAAATCCACCTTGCCGTCGCCATCAAAGTCGATCGCGTACCTGTGCCAGCTTGACGGCATGAACTGCGGCCACCCCATGGCGCCGGCGTAACTGCCTTTGAGCGACAACGGGTCTACACCAGTGCGGTGGGCCAGGCTCAGCACCTGCTCCAACTCGCCACGAAAGAACGCGGTGCGCTCGGCGGCGCGCGGGTGGACGGCCGGAAAATCAAACGCCAGGGTGCTCAGGGCGTCCAGCACCCGGAAGTTGCCGGTCTGCTGGCCGTAAATGGTTTCCACACCGACGATACCGACAATGATTTCTGCCGGGACACCAAACTCACGCTCGGCCCGCGCGAGCGCCGCCTCGTTCGCTTGCCAGAATGCCGCGCCGGCGTTGATGCGGTAGTTGTCGATGAACCGGCTGCGGTAAATGCGCCAGTTCTTGGGGGTTCCCGAAGGTGCGGGCGTCATCAAGCGAGTGACTACCGGCAGGTGGTTGGCCTGGCCGATGGCATCGCGCACCCAGGCGCGGTCCAGGTTACGGCGGTCGGCCACGTCGTCGGCAAAACGCATGGCGTCGTCGCGGGTGGCATAGGCGGGACCGGGTTCCGGCTTGGGTGCGCGGGCGGCGGTTTTGATGGCGAGCACATTGCCGCGCCGTTCGGTGGTGGTCTTGTCGGCCGTGACACTGGTGGCCGCAGACTTTTGGGCTCGCTTTTTTTTGGACTGTTTGGTGGGTTTCGTCTGTACAACCGTTTTTTTAGTCGCCACCGGGTTGTGGGGGGACGTTTTTGCGTCTTTTTCGGCTTGAGCCCTAGTAGAACCTAGCGATAAAGCTATGGATAAGAGAGCGACCGCCAGTAAGCCAGAGGGTGGATGGGTGAGGCGTTGCATTCAGGTGGGCCAGGTCAGTTGCCTGAATTGTCGCCGCAACTGGTTCAGGCGGGTGACCGCGCGGGGGGCGTAACGCTGTGACTCCAGCTGGAGCAACCAGTCCGCCAACCCGTCACCGGCCGGCCCGAAGTGCTTCCGCACACGGACTGCCATCTCTCGCGGCGGGGAAGCGGGCGGCAAGGCAAGGCCGGTATGGCGCAGCCGCCGGCGACAGCGCTCCAAGAGCCGCAACCACGGGTCATGCTGGCTGCGCTCCCAGAGGGTCCAGCCAGCACCCAACAGGCTGGCGAACACCACCACGCCGATAAGCAAATAGGCCAGGTCTTGCCAGCTGGGCGTGTCAAACCCGAGGTTCTTGAGCAAGTCGAACTGGCGGCTTTGGGTGTAATTCAGCACCCACTGGTTCCAGCCGTTGTTCAGTGCTTCCCATCCCGCGCGCAGGCTGGCCAGCAGGTCCGGGCTGACGGTGCCAAACGCGCCAGCAAAAGCACCGGCAATCGCACCCTGGGGTGCCCGCAGCGGCTGGAAGCTGCCCGTGCGGCCGGGGGCAACTGCGCTGGTCGGGTCCACCCGCACCCAGCCCAGGCCGGCTTCCCAGACCTCGGTCCAGGCGTGTGCGTCGCTCTGGCGAATGGTCCAAAACCCATCGACGTTGTTGCGCTGCCCGCCCTGGTAGCCGGTGACCACGCGGGCCGGCACGTCGAGCGCTCGCATCAGCACCACGAAGGCCGAGGCGATGTGCTCGCAAAATCCTTCTTTGCGGTCAAACCAGAACTCGTCGGCGGTGTTGTCGCCGTAGACGCCGGGCTCCAGTGTGTAGCTGTAGCCGCCGGTGCGGAGTCGGTCCAGCACGTGAGACACCAGCACACTGGCCGGCGCGGCAGACAGTCGCGGGTCGCGGCGCATTTCCGCCGCCAGCGCCAGCGTGCGCGGGTTGAAGCCCGCCGGCAACTCAATGTAGTCCTGCAACTGGACCGCCTGACGCTCTGGGCCATGGCGAAAGTCGGTGTGGCTCTCGGCGCGGTAGCGCACCAGGTCGGTGATGGGCCGGGTGGCGAGCCACTGTAAGTCGGCGGTCATCTTGACCTCGTAGCCTGGCAGTTCGGGAGACTTGCCCGCCGCTTCCAGCAGAAACACCCAGGGGCGGTTGTTCGGCTCCAGCGTGACCTCGTAGCGCACCGGCGTTCCCAGCACCTGCAGCCCAGCGGGTGTCTGGAAGCGGGGCAGGAACGACGACTGCAGCGGTCGCCATTCGCGACCGTCAAATGTGGAGAGCACCGGGCCGCGAAAGTAGAGGTCGCTCTGTGCGGGTACCGGGCCATCGAATTTGACGCGCATCGCAATGCTCTCGTCCAGGGCCAGTTTGGCGATGTTGCCCACCTGCATGCTCGAGGTGAGCCCGCTGCGGCCTGTCAGCCCATCGCTGGGAATGCCCCACAGCGGCGCCATGCGCGGGAACAGCAAAAACAGCACTGCCATGATCGGCGCCCCGAGCAGCGCCATCCAGCCCGCCGTGCGGGCCGCCACCCACAGCGACGGTTTACCCACCGGCATGTGGGCATTGACCAGCGCCGTCAGCAGGCCAAGGAGTGCCACCAGCATCGCCGCCGCCGTGACCAGCGACTGCGAGAAAAAGAAGTTGGTGAGCATCGTGAAGAAGCCCAGAAAGAAGATGACGAACGCGTCGCGGCGGGCGCGCAGCTCCAGCGTCTTGAGTGCCAGCAGGACCACGGTCAGCGTCACCCCGGCGTCGCGCCCGAGCAGGGTTCGGTGGGTGTAGAACGTGGCCGCCACGGTGACAGCCAACAACACGCCCAGCCACCAGGCACTGGGCAACGGCCGGTTGCGCAGTGCCAGCAAGCCGCGCCACAGCAGCACGCCGGCGGTGAGCAGCACACACCACAGCGGCAGGTTGCTGGCCTGCGGCATCACCACCCAGCCCACAACCACCAGCAGAAACAAGGTGTCTCGGCTGTCGCGGGGAAGGGCTTGCAGCGCGTTGGTGATGTTTTTCAGCACAGCGCCAAGGCCTCCAGGCAGCGACGCTGGTGTACCGGACCGTTGTCGGGTTTGAGTTGCCGGTTGGGCAGGCGAATGCCATAGTCCAAGCCCAGTTTTTCCGCCTGCAGCACCCAGGCGCAGAGGCGGGAAAGGCGGTGCTCCGGGTCGTGGCCCCCTGCTTGGGTGTAGTCAAGCCAGAGCTCATGGCGTTGCGGCTGCTGTGTGTCGCGGCTGACCAGCGCGCCGCCGCCGGTTTCCAGCGTCTTGGCGGCTTTTTTCCAGACCACCAGTTTCAGCGGGTCACCACGCCGGTAAGCCCGCACGCCGTCGTACTCGCCCACCGTCTGGGCACGCGCCAGGCCGGCGCCACCAGCCCGTGGTTCACCTGCGGGCAGCGGCGGCGGATGCGCTTCGGGCGCGGGATAGACCATCAGCTGCGCGGCAGGCCGCCAGATGGTCCAGACACGGAATGTGCCGAGCGGAAAGCGGGTCTCTGCCGTCAGCGGCGGCAGTGGGTGTTGGCCGCGCCTGGGCGGCACGAAGGCCACCTGCACTGTGCTGCTGCCTTGGCCGGGCACGTCGGTCCAGCTCCAGTGGCCGGAGCCCAGCACGCTCAGAGCGATGCCGTGGCGACACGACCGCTTGGGGTTGCTCAATTTGACGCCAAACGTGGCCTGAGCCTTGGCGAAAACTGGCTCGGGCGCTATCAAATTCAGGGTTAAGCCACGCAAGGTTCCGTGGCACACGTGCATGCCCACCACCGCGCTGCCAGCCAGAAGAAACGTGAGCAAGTACCCGAGATTGAGCTGGTAGTTGATGGACGCGACCAGCAAGACCACCAACGTAGCCGCCAGCATCAGCCCGGGTCGGGTGGGCAGGATGTACACGTTGCGTTGGGTTAGCGCGGTGCTGTCGGTCAGCGGCAGCCGGGCCTGCCACCAGCGCTGGAACCGTTGCTGGACATAGCCCAACGGATTGAGCAGGGTCGCGGCCATCGTCA